>PKSW01000131.1 GCA_002869465.1 Marinilabiliales bacterium | reverse complement strand
CACCAAAAATAAAGAAGTCGATTTTTCAAGATGCGTGGGATGCCTGAATTGCCTTACCGTATGTCCGGCAGGTGGTGTTGAATATAAATTCGATTGGATTAGAAGTGACAAACAGGAAGAAATTCAACAAGAAAAAAACGACCGGAGGGAGTTTATAAAGAAATCAGCATTTATTGCCACCGGAGTCAGTTTGATAGCCAAACAGGCCTATAGTGAGGGGCTTAACAATGGCAAAAAGCCGGTTATTAAAGAATTTCCGGTTATTCCACCGGGTGCACTTTCAATTGATCACTTTGTAGATGCATGTACCGCCTGCCAGTTATGTGTGAGTGCTTGCCCGACACAGGTGTTGCAACCTTCCTTCCTGCAATACGGATTGCGCGGGATGATGCAGCCTACCATGGACTATCAAACGAATTACTGCAATTTTGAATGCGTTTTATGTGCCGATGTGTGTCCTACCGGCGCCATACAGCCCATTGCCGTGGACGATAAAAAGCTCACGCAACTCGGTAAGGCCAAGTTCATTAAAGAAAATTGCGTGGTGTATACAGATGAAACAGCTTGTGGTGCCTGTTCTGAACACTGTCCTACCAAAGCTGTGAATATGGTGAAATATTTCAGCCTGAAAAAAGATAACCTTACTATTCCGGAAGTAAATGATAAAATATGCATAGGTTGCGGCGCATGCGAATATGCCTGCCCTACCGATCCAAAGTCCATTTATGTGGATGGAAATCCCGAACATGTATTTGCTGAAAAACCAAAGGAAATAAAGCTGGACGAATCAAAGCAAACCATTGAAGATTTTCCTTTCTAACATATCATATTAAGCAGTAACTTCGTGAACAATATTCAGTTAAAATTGTTTTTTAAGTATGCACCATGAAAAATATTGCCTTAATATCCATCATATTCATTAGCATAATAAGCTGCAAAACGAAAAGTGAAATGGCCATTGATAAATCAACCGTTGAAAATTTCGAGCTAGATAAATACCTCGGTACCTGGTATGAGATTGCCCGACTTCCGAACCGTTTTGAAAAAGACCTGGTGGGCGTGACTGCAACTTACGAAATGCGGGATGACGGCAAAGTGGCAGTTATCAATCAGGGGTATAAAAACACATTGGACGGCAAATTGAAAAAAGCAACAGGTAAAGCCCGGATTCCTGATCCTGCGAAAGCGAGATTGGAAGTATCCTTCTTTTGGATATTTTATTCCGATTATTACATCCTCGAATTAGACACCATGGATTACCAATATGCACTGGTAGGAAGTTCATCGGATAATTATTTGTGGATTTTAAGCAGAACTCCCAAATTGGATGAAGAAACATATAACCGTCTCGTTGCCGAAGCAAACGAACGGGGTTATTACACAGAGCAACTTTTTAAAGTACCTCAAAAAATAAATTAATGGAATTTCTTGAAATATACCTGTATGGCCTGCTGATCATCATTTCTATGATGACCCTGTTGTGGATTGTCAGCATCTTCTTGAAAAATGTGAGTATTGTTGATATTTTCTGGGGATTTGGCTACGTATTGGCGGGTATCGTTTATTACTTCTTCACAGAAGGTTATGAGCTCAGGAAACTGCTGGTCTTGTCATTAGTAACTATCTGGGGATTAAGGCTTACTATGTATCTTGCCTGGCGAAATATTGGAAAAGGAGAAGACTTCAGATACAAGGAGTTCAGAAGAAATTACGGAGAACACAGGTACTGGTGGGTCAGCTTTTTCCAGACTTTCTTATTGCAAGGTGTTCTGATGTGGCTCATATCAGCCCCATTGTTGGGTGCTCAATATACGTCGGCCAGCAACAGTCTGAATATTTTTGATTACCTGGGCATCATATTCTGGATCATTGGTTTTACGTTTGAAGCAGGTGGCGACTATCAACTGGCGAAATTCAAAAAGAATCCAGGCAATAAAGGTAAAGTGTTGGATACAGGCTTTTGGAGATACACACGCCATCCTAATTATTTCGGCGATGCAGCAGTATGGTGGGGTTTCGGGCTTATAAGCATCGCGGCAGGTAGTTATATTCCGTTTCTCGGATCTTTACTAATGACAGCTTTAATTATTAAAGTATCGGGTGTGGCATTGCTTGAGAAATCATTGAAAGATAAAAAACCCGAGTACAAAACATATATTGAGAAAACAAGTGCTTTTATTCCATGGTTTCCTAAAAAATAAATATGTGGATTATAGAAAATATATGGCTCATTTTATTCTTTGTCTGGGGAATCCCACTGACTTACTACCGCAGTAAATTCAGAAAAATGGTCTATCAGACAGATAGCTGGACCATCAATATAAAACCTGTATTCATGAAAGAATTAAGAGCCATATTTGGTAATATTTACCCCGATAATAAGAATTATTTGAAGTTCCGAAATTTCTACCGGTTTTACCTGATCATCTACCTGGTGCTCTTTGGTTCCTATTTCATGTTTGGTAATAGTGGTAATGAATCAGGCGAAAAAATTGAAGTTGGAAGTGCCATCCCCACATTTTCATTACCGGATCAATATGGTGAGATATTCGACATTTCAGAAGTGTTAGGTACAAAGAACCTGGTCATTTATTTTTATCCAAAAGATGATTCCCCCGGATGTACTAAACAAGCCTGCTCGTTCCGGGATCAATATGAAGATTTTATGGATGCCGATGCCATGGTGATCGGTATCAGTTCGGATGATATTGAGAGTCATAAAGCATTCGCAGAAAAACATCAATTAAATTTCACATTACTAAGCGACGAAAATGGTGCTGTGCGGGATCTTTTTGGTGTGCCCAAAAGTTTTTTGGGATTGCTGGAAGGCCGAACAACCTATATCATCGATAAAAACGGGAAAGTGGTTTATATCTTCAATTCACAACTACAGGCCGAAAAGCACATTACGGAGGCTTTGCAAGCATTACAGGCATTATAATCATTCGCATATTCAACTAGCTATTTTTAGTGGGTGAAATTTGATATTTTATTCATCGAATTGACTTGTCATTGAAAAACCATTACATTTGGTTTTTAATCACCAACCAACAATAGCTATGAAATCAATCATTACACTGATCATAACCGTGTGTTTTTTCATGATGAATCCTGAATTAAATTATGGCCAATGCACACCCGGAGATGAGACCACATGCCCTGACCCTGAAAACAACGGCGAAGTTTGTCCGGCTGTTCTTCCGAACGGGATCATCGGAAAAGAATACAGCCAGGAATTTACCATCATTGCTCCTCCGGAGTACGATTGGAATGATCAAATTATTCCGCTGCATCACTTAAAAATAGTGGACGTTACGAATTTACCTCCTGGTATAACATGGCAGACCAATGCCACTGACAGCGTGTTTATGGTCGGGACCTATTATTGCGTATTGCTGTCAGGTATTAGCGATGAGACGGGTAGTTTTCCTTTAAAGATCGTAGTTGATGTCTATATTAATTTTTTAGGAAATCCGGTATATGCAACACAGGTGGTCGACTCGACATCAATTTCATTAAAAGTCACCTGGGATCCGGATGGTATCGAAGTTTACCAGGAAAATTCCCTCGCCATCAATGTTTGGCCTAATCCATTCCAGAATGAAATTTCATTTGAGCTACCTGATAAGAGCAATGAACCTGTAAATGTTGAAATATTCTCAATAATTGGAAGCCATTTGATCAGCAAAGATTTTGTTGCGCCTATCCAAAGTAACACTTATCGCATCGACGGTTCACAGTTACCTCAGGGAACATATTTATTAAAAGTAACTTCAGGTGAGAAAAAAGTTACAAGGCTCATACGGAAATCATTTTAAGTTCTTAATGAATTGAATCTTTTACACAGGTGAAGAAGGTCAGGGATAATGCCATACAACTGCTCAAATATGTGACCGGACTGGTGTTATTATATGCACTCTTTACAAATCAAGCCTATTCACAGGAATCATATGTATATGGAACGGTATCCGATTCAATGACAAAGGAAAGCTTGCCAGGCGTGAATATTCTGGTTGACAGCAGCGGAGGAATTGCATCTGACGGTTACGGAAATTACATACTAAAACTAAGACCCGGTCTTCATGAGATCACATACTCTTATCTTGGGTACAAAACCAAAAAGATACAGGTCTTATTACAAGAACAGGATAGTACTGAACTAAACATCCGCCTGCAAAGCACATCTGTATTGCTGGATATGGCAGTTGTTTCTGCCGGGAAATATGAGCAACGAATTTCAGATGTTACTGTTTCCATCGAAGTGATGAAACCAGCATTCATTCAAAATATCAATGCACCTACTATGGAAAGTGCCCTGAATTATGTGCCCGGTTTGGATATCATGGATGGGCAGGCAAGCATCAGGGGTGGCAGTGGCTATAGCTATGGAGCAGGCAGCAGGGTTATGGTGCTCATTGACGACCTGCCTATACTTGCAGAAGGTACCGAGGAGGTTAAATGGAATTTTTTGCCTGTTGAAAATATCGACCAGGTAGAGATATTAAAAGGGGCTTCCTCTGCACTTTACGGTTCTTCAGCATTGAACGGGGTGATCAATATTCGTACAGCTTATCCCGGAATTGAGCCCGGCACAACCGTTTCTTTATACACAGGAATCTATTCAAAACCTGAAAGGAATGAACTTTCGTGGTGGTGGGATACCAATCCATTATTTAGCGGTGTTAATTTTACGCATTCAAGAAAATTTAAAGAAATCGATCTGGTCGTAGGGGCCAATGCTTTAAGTAATGAGGGCTACAGAACCGATAATTTTGATGAACAGGTCAGATTTAATGCTAAGTACCGGCATCGTCCAAAGAAAATAAAAGGCTTTTCATATGGATTGAATACCAACCTCCAATGGCAATACACATCCGACTTTTTTCTATGGCTGGACGCAGACTCAGGTGCCTTTATGCAAAATCCCTTAACGGTTACGCCGACTGCGGGTCACCGGTTTAATATAGATCCCTGGATCACCTATTACGACACACGCCATAATAAACATTCCTTCTTTTCAAGATATTATGACGTAAGTAATAGTTTTAAAGATGACCCTGACAAGAATAATGCTTCCCGATCTTATTATGGGGAATACCAATTTCAGAAACAATTTATAAATGGGTTGAATTGGATCATAGGTCTCGTAGGAAAATACGGTACAACTGTAGCAAATTTGTACGGAGATCACCATAGTTCCAATATAGCGGCATATACCCAACTTGATTACAAATTCTTCAGTCGTTTATCAGCATCTTTAGGTCTTCGATGGGAATATAATTCACTTGATAATTCGGAACAGGAATCGGGAACAGTTGTAAGAGCGGGTTTGAATTACCAGGCAGCAAAAAAAACATTTGTCAGGGCATCTTTCGGACAGGGTTATCGCTTCCCTTCCATTGCTGAAAAATACACGGCAACCAATCTGGGAAGTGTTAATATTTTTCCAAATCCTGATTTAAAATCAGAAACAGGATGGAGTTCAGAAGTCGGTTTGAAACAAGGTTTTACTATCAAAAACTGGTCGGGTTTTGTTGATATAGCTGCCTTTTGGACTGAATACGATAATATGATCGAATTTATATTCGGGTTATACCCTCCCGACACATCTGAAATTCCAACCATAGATGACATAGGATTTAAATCTCAAAATATCGGAGATGCAAGAATAACAGGATTCGAGATCGGCATATCGGGTGCGGGATTAATCGGAAAGATACCCGTGAATTTATTTGCAGGATACACCTATATGAATCCTGTTGATTTAAGTTCCGACACACTGGAAAATGATATATTAAAATACAGGTATCGTCATTCTTTCAAATCAGATATTGATGTGGAAGTTCGTAAATTTTCATTCGGACTCAGCACTATTTACGCAAGCTTTATGGAGCGGATAGATGAAGCTTTTGAAGAACCCGTTCTTGGAACTGAAATATTTCCGGGATTAAAAGAATATCGCCAGGAAAATAATACAGGGCAAATCATATTGGATTTTCGTGCTTCTTATGCATTTACTCCCGCAACAAGGCTTTCCATCATAGTGAAAAACCTGCTTAACGAAGAATACATGGGTCGTCCCGGAGATATTCAGCCCCCACGTAGTTTCACATTGCAATTTTTATTAGATTTATAGCACCTAAAAACATGAGATATTTTCGCATAACCCAATGAACATTAAACGTATAAGCGTTTTATTTTATTCGCGTAAGGGTAAAATTCAATCGGGAAAAAATTTGTACCTTTGCGCTCAATTTTTAATTAGTCCAAATTAATACAGAATACATGTTTAAAGAATTTGATCCGTTAAAAAAGAAAACCTTCCGGTTGATTGACAACAGCGGGAAGGTAATAAACACGAAATGGTTTCCGGATCTCCCCAATGAAAAAATAATTAGTGCCTATAAGGACATGCTTTTTGCCAGGACGGCAGATATGCAAACAGTTTCTTATCAGCGCCAGGGAAGAATATTTACTTATCCACCCAATTATGGTCAGGAAGCCATTGCCATTGCGGCCGGCCAGGTGATGCGGAAAGAAGACTGGATGGTGCCTGCATTCCGCGAATTGGGAGCTCTGCTGGCCAAAGGTGTGAGTTTAAAAGAGGTATTCCTCTATTTTATGGGCTATGAAGACGGTTCTGCATATAAAGATGCGCACCATGTATTGCCTATGTCAGTACCCATTGCTTCGCAGCTATTGCACGGTGTAGGAATTGGATATGAAATAAAATACCGGAAGAAAGATGAGGTTGTTTTTGCATTTGTAGGCGATGGAGGTACTTCAGAAGGAGACTTCCATGAGGCAGTAAACTTTGCCGGTGTTTGGAATGTCCCCGTTATTTTCATTGTTCAGAATAATCAATATGGTATATCCACACCTTTCAGAATGCAAACTGCATCAGATGGCATTGCAATTAAATCAGTAGCTTATGGTGTTAGAGGTATTCAGGTAGACGGAAATGACTACTTCGCCATGTATGCTGCATTAACTGAAGCTGCCAAACAGGCGCGTGAAGGAAACGGACCAACGCTTATTGAAGCGGTTACCTACAGGAAAGGCGCACACACCACTTCTGACGACCCAACGAAATACAGGACCAAAGAAGAAGAAATGGAATGGGATAAAACGGATCCTTTGACACGCTTGAAGAAATATCTGAAAAGCAAAAAACTCTTCACTGATAAAGAAGAAGATAAACTGGCCGAACAATACAAAAAGGAAGTGGAAAGACAATTTGTTGAAGCAGAGAACTACGGCCCCTACCCTGTTGAGGATGTTTTCCAGTATCATTATGAAGATATGCCCGGAGACCTGGCTGCACAGAAAAACGATTACGAAAGATTTCTTAAATGGAAGGAGGCAAGAAAATGAAAATAATGAACATGGTGAATGCAATTAACAATGCATTGGATATAAAATTAAAAGAAGACGACAACGTAATTGTTTACGGTGAAGATGTTGGAGTTGAAGGAGGTGTGTTCAGGATCACAGAAGGCCTTCAGAAGAAATATGGTGCTGATCGTGTGTTCGACTCACCACTTGCCGAGTCAGGATTGGTGGGAACTGCTGTTGGCATGGCTGCCGCCGGACTTAGGCCTGTAATAGAAATGCAATTTTCGGGATTTACTTATCCCGGTTTTAACCAGATCATTTCACATGCCGCACGTATGCGTAACAGATCACGGGGCAAATACCCGATGCCCATAGTCATCAGGATGCCATACGGTGGCGGAATTAATGCACTGGAGCATCACTCGGAAAGTACTGAAGCTATTTATGCCCAGATCCCCGGTGTCAAAGTGGTTATTCCATCTACACCACACGATGCAAAAGGCTTGTTGATAACAGCTATTGAAAGCAATGACACGGTAATTTATATGGAACCCAAACGAATTTACCGTGCCATTAAACAGGAAGTTCCCGAAGAAAAATTCTCTATTCCATTTGGAAAAGCCAATGTACTTGCCAAAGGTACCGATGTAACCGTAGTGGCCTATGGCGCCATGATCAGAGAAGTTCAAAAAGCGATGGTATTGGCCAAAGAAGCCGGTATTTCCGTTGAACTGATCGACCTCAGGTCCATTTACCCGATTGACAGGGATACGATTGCTGAATCCGTTCGTAAAACAGGACGGATCATCACAGTTACGGAAAGTCCGCGTAGTTTCGGTGTGGCATCCGAAATCACACAGATAATCAATGAAGACGCTTTCTTACACCTCGAAGCACCGCCCAAAAGGGTAACCGGTTTCGATACGATCGTTCCGTTGGCAAAAGGTGAGCATCATTACATGCAATCCGGTGAGAAGATTTTTTATGAAATTGAAAAAACAGTAAAATATTAGCCATGAAATATATTTTTAACTTCCCTGATATTGGCGAAGGCCTCGAAGAAGGAACCATCGTTGAATGGCTTGTTAAGAAAGGTCAGAAAGTTGAATCAGGTGACCTGTTGGTGACCATGGAAACTGATAAAGTAGTCGCTGAGATTCCGTCGCCTAAAACAGGAACCATTTCTGCACTTTTTGGAAAAGCAGGCGAAACGATTAATGTTGGCGACGCACTGGTTGAAATTGAAATTGAAGGAGTTGCCGGGGAAGATGCAGTAAAAGAAGTAGAAAAAGGCTCAGATATGGAAGCTGTTGAAGAAGAAGGCGCTGGTGTTGTCGGTACTTTGGAAATAGCAGGAAGCAGTGCCATTTTATCCGGCAGTGCCGAAGGAATGAGTACGTCTGGCTCAACTGAGGAAACCGTGAAAAAGAAAGTCAGGGCTACCCCTGTTTCAAGAGCTATGGCCAAAGACATGGGCATCGACATCAACGATGTGAAGGGAACCGGGCCTGCGGGAAGGGTGACAAAAGATGACATCCTGAATTTCTCAAAAAGCAGAACCAAACATCCAACATCATCGACTCAGACTGCACCGACGGAAACACAAAATCATGTTGATGTTGAACCCTTAACACAGATCAGGAAAACCATTGCCAAAAATATGATTCAGAGCAAGCACAATGCGGCTCACATGTCTATTTTTGATGATGTGGAAATTGGTGAACTGGATAGGGTTCGTAAACAATACAAAGACCGATATGCCGCTGAAGGCGTGAAACTTACCTATTTAGCGTTTATCATAAAAGCCGTTACGTATGCTTTGAAAAAGCACAAGTCATTAAATTCTGAAATGGATACCGAAAATGACAACATGCTGTATAAGAGATACTATAATATCGGCCTGGCGGTTGACACGGACAAAGGACTTGTGGTGCCGGTGATCAGAAATGCTGATAAATTAAGTATCAAGGAAATCGCCTCCCAAATCCAGAGCCTTTCTGAAAAGGCACGTGATGGAAAACTGACGATGGAAGATTTTAAAGATGGCACGTTCACCATCACCAGTTATGGTTCTATTGGTGGGAAATATGCTGTTCCGGTGATCAATTATCCACAGGCTGGTATTTTAGGCGTTGGCCGGATAAGTAAACAGCCCGTAGTTAAAAATGATGCGCTTGATATTGGACTGGTGCTGCCGCTATCATTAACCGTTGACCACCGTATTGTGGATGGTGGTGAAGTAAGCCGCTTTTTAAATACAATTATGGGTTATCTGGCTGATCCGGTAACTTTAGTAATGGAATAAATATTGACTTAACAATAAGTCGATTAAAAAATACGACGCATGAAATTTGACGTAATTATTATAGGCTCGGGACCTGCAGGTTATGTGGCTGCCATCAGAGCCGGACAGGTGGGACTGAAAACCGCCATTATCGAAAAAGGTAAAATCGGGGGCATGTGCCTCAACTGGGGGTGTATTCCTTCAAAAGCGCTTATTGAAAGCGCGAAATTATTCAGGCGTATATCCAAAGATGCATCTAAATTTGGCATTGACGGCATCGATAAGAAGAGCATTACTTTTAATTATTCAAAAGCCGTAAAAAGAGCAGATACGATTGTAACCAGGCTCACAAGTGGTGTTGAATTCCTGTTGAAAAAAAATGGTGTAGAGATTATTAAAGGGGAAGCAAAGATCACTTCCAAGAACACTGTAACCGTTGAAAACAGAAGCCTGGAAGCAGACAATATCATTATTGCCACAGGTGCCAACTCACCCAAGCCTGAAAAATCAATAGATGTTTTGGTGGATGTGAATGACTTATTCACAGACAGGGAAATTCCGGAACATATAGTAGTCGCTGGTCATGATGCCGTCGCTGTTGAACTGGCCCAGTTATTTGAAACCATGGGTAAGAAAGTTACCCTTGTATCACCTTCTGACAATTTGATTCCTCTTGCCGACCCCTACTTATTTGAATATCTGAAAAAGACGTTTAAGAAAGAAAAAATAGAAATTATTTACAATACATCCCTGTCTGATCTTGTAAAAGGATATTCCAACAACAAAATCGAAGTGAATGGGGAAAGCATCAAATGCGAGATGCTTATTAATGCAAGTCCTCGCAAAGCCATCATCCCAGCTATGGATATTGATATTGATTTTGACAATGATTTCATCAAAACCGATGAAGACTGCCAGACATCCGTAAGTAAGGTATATGCGGTGGGTGATGTAAACGGGAAGAGTCGTTTTGCACATATTGGTTCGGCGCAAGGAATGCACGTAGTTAATAAGATCAAGGGCGTGAAACAAAAACTGGATTTAAAAAAATATCCGATCAATATGTACTCCATTCCTGAAATGGCACAGATTGGTTATACTGAACCAGAGTTGAAAGAACGTGGAGATGATTACAAAGTGAGCGAATTTCCGTTATCGGCTAATGGAAAAGCAATGACAGAAGGTACCAACGAAGGATTCGTGCGTATTTTATCGGATAATAAATATGGTGAAGTGCTGGGTGTTCAGATTGTTGCACCGCATGCCACAGATATGATCGCGGAAGCATCGGCATATATTCAGCTCGAATCTACTATATATGATATCGCGCAAACGGTTCATGCGCATCCTACCATATCTGAAGTATTTATGGAGGCCGGGTTTGAAGCTGTTGACAAAGCCATCCATAAATAAATTACTTTTAAATGATTGAGGTCAAATCGTATGATCTTAAAGACTATTCGATCTTCGATTCTGACAAGGAATCGGATTTTCT
>PKSW01000157.1 GCA_002869465.1 Marinilabiliales bacterium | reverse complement strand
CGAATCTATTTCGGTCAGTACCAGCGACACCTCGGAAATAGCCCTTGGGTTATTGACTTCGACCATATCCCCCAAATGCAGGTTAAAATCGTAAATAAGGCCTTCTTCACCATAATATTCCCTCAAGTATACTTTTTTGTTTTCTTCACGGATAAAAGAACCATAGAAATACCACTCTTCCTGGTATTCATCTTCAGATATAAACACCTTTTGATATAGTTTTCCTTCTATGATAGTGTCTTCGTCGAATTTAAAAAACGTTGTGGTGTAGGTTGTATAATCCGGCAAGCAGTGCCCGGTAAGTATCGACCATTGTTTCTGATTGTCAACAATCTCCTGTGCTTCCAGCAAAGGAACTGTTAATAAAAACAGTAAGATGTAAACTAATTTCTTCATCATAATAATTTACAAAATTAAGTATTGGTCGGTTTTGCAAACCTTTCCTTACAGGTTTAACCCATTTTTAACATGATACAGATACCAGGAAAGGATGCTTACGATGGTTCCTTCCAAAATGATCGCAAACACCATTATAGGAATTGCTCCCTTTCGGTGATGATAGTACTTACGGAGTAAAAATGCGCCCAAAGGGATTGACAATAAAACCGGGGTTAACAAGCAAATGCCCCACATACCATAGTTGCTTCTTGCCTTAACGATCATTTTATTTCGCTTGCTGAATTTTTTTCTGTTTTTTCTTTTAATCGCTCTTTTCTGCTTCCAGATCCGCATTCTATTTAAAATACCCTCAGGTGTATATTTTATAACAGAAGGTTTTAAAATTCTGGCCGACAGGATGAGCATATTGCTGAGGTAATAAAAAACAAAAAAGCCGAAAATACCTCCCGCGATCAGTGTAACAATCGTTTCAAAAAAATCCAGTCCGATAATGAATGCATAAATGGGCGTATAGAAATACTTTACCGTAGCCAACAGAAATACATTCACTATTTTAACAAGGCTTGGCACCAGATTTTCTTTTGTGCAATAATACTACAATCAAATGAAATCTATTTCTGGTTATCTTTAAATGTGCAGGATATAGCTAATACCTCTGAATAAAAGTTCCGATTATCCCTTAAATAAAATAGAATATCCTTACCTTTATCCAACATATAAGGAAGTTTAATATAAATATGGCCAAAAATAACTTCAAACTTCTACTATCTATAGATGATAGAATAATCGCAGAGGATATTCAAAGTGTTTTAGACAGATTTGAAATATATACCATGTTAGACTCAGATAATCCGGCCTCATCTGTTCTAAATGCATATTTAGGTTCAAATCCCTATGAAGAGATTAACATCATCATTAATAGTAATGATTATCAAAGAGCAATAGATATACTCAACGATAGCCCCTACAGGGAATTATTTGAAAACAAATAGGAACGTCATGGAAAATTCAAATTGTGAAAACTGCAAACTGCGGGCAAAGTATGATGCCAAACCCAAATCACTATTAGGACGGTTTTGGAAATGGCATATTGGATTCTGCCCCGGCTGGAAATCCTATATCACTTCATTAGACGAAGCAAAAAGAAACGAGGTTATGTTAAAATATGGTAAGGGGTAATTTTCGAAATCCCGATAAACGAAATTTTCACTCTTTTCGTATCTCAATTTCTTCACAATAAAACGATTATGCTGGTGTTTTTATAAGAAACCAACACCAAAAAACCGGAACAGACTTTTCTTTACCCTGATTATTTATTCACCAAAAACAAAAAGTCATGAAAAAGAAAAGTGCCATTATTGTATTCGCATTGTTGTTCGCAGGATTTACATTCAACTACTGCAATAAAGAAAAAAAATCCTACGACACCTCCTTTTCGCAGGATAACGCCTACGTTGAAAATGTATTCAATAACGTTTCGAACATTGCTGATGAAGCATTCGAACTCAGTTCCAACAGGTCGAATCTTGAATTAACGACCAGCTATTATTTAAGTGAATGCGCTGAGGTTATTTTGGATTTAAGTACCAACCCCTATTTATTATCAATTGATTTCGGGGAAGAAAACTGCCTTTGTAATGACGGGCGTTACCGAAGAGGTAAAATTATGACCACCTTCACCGGTATGTATCGCGAACCCGGAACTGTTATCACACATACACTGGAAAATTATTTCGTTGACAATGATAAAGTTATCGGAACAATGGTAGTTACCAATACTGGTTTAAATGAACTGGAATATATGCAATATGATGTGGAAGTAAACGGCCAAGTGCACAAAGCAAATAATGGCCGCATCATCAGCTGGGTTTCTGACCGGACCCGCGAATGGATTGAGGGCCGTGAGAGTTTTGAAGTGATGGATGATGTTTACCTGATCTCCGGCACCGCATCGGGAGAAAGCAGCGACAGCTTGTCGGAAGGAAATAACAGGAAATTGATGAACACCTGGCAGATGCATACCACCAGTCCGTTGCGGGTGGCGCTAAACTGCAATTGGGTGAGTGCCGGTACCCTGATCGTGAATGCATCAGGATGGGATGAAGCCATCATTGAATATGGTTAGGGTGATTGCGACAATGAGATTTTTGTCATTTACAATGGCAAAACATATACCGTCAAATTACCATAAACAACTTTAAAACTAAGTACATAAAAAGCCTTTTAAAACGGCCTGTTTGATTTCAAGCAGGCCTGTTTTTATAGGATGCTTCCAATTTTCATGTCCTGCTGAAAAAAGTCTGTTGGAATTTTAAGCTACTTTTGCTTTATGAATACTCATTCTAAATAATTTTGAAAATACCCTAGTTATTTACAGTTCATTATTTTGTTTTCACATTGCATGAAAGTGCAGCAAAAAGCAGATCATATGAAACATCCATATACCAATCAGCTGATTCATGAAAGCAGTCCATATTTGCTACAACACGCCCACAATCCGGTAAACTGGTATCCGTGGGGAGCAGAAGCGCTGAATAAGGCTAAACAAGAGAACAAAGCTTTGATTGTCAGCATCGGTTATTCATCCTGCCACTGGTGCCATGTGATGGAACACGAATCATTCGAAAATGAAGAAGTCGCCCGCATCATGAATGAAAACTTTATTTGTATCAAAGTCGACCGGGAAGAACACCCGGATGTGGATCAGATATATATGAATGCGGTTCAACTGATTAGCGGTAGAGGCGGATGGCCCTTGAATTGTTTTGCGATTCAGGATGGCCGTCCTTTTTTCGGAGGCACCTATTTTCCAAAGGACCATTGGATTAATGTATTGCAGCAAATAAGCGATTTATATATTTCTGACCATCAGAAAGTGTTGGACTACGCGACACAACTGGAATCCGGAATTCAACAGAGCGAATTAATGGTTAAAGTGGATACAAGTGAAAAAAAACTGGGCGTTAAAATACTTCAAAAAATGGTGAATCGCTGGGAAGCGCTAATGGATCATACGCATGGTGGACCCACAAGGGCCCCGAAATTTCCGATTCCTAATAATTATGAGTTTTTACTACGGTACGCTTCGCAACATGGTGATGAACATCTTTTAAAACATGTAGAACTCACCTTGAAGAAAATGGCCTGTGGTGGTATTTATGATCAGATCGGTGGCGGCTTTGCCCGATATTCAACGGACGAAAAGTGGAAAGTACCCCATTTTGAGAAAATGTTGTATGACAATGCACAGCTGGTAAGCCTGTATAGTCATGCCTATCAGTATTTTAAAAATCCTTTATATAAGCAGGTTGTGGCAGAAACCTTATCATTTATAGAACGGGAAATGACTTCACCGGAGGGTATATTCTACTCGGCTCTGGATGCGGATTCGGAAGGTGAAGAGGGTAAATATTATGTGTGGACCAAAGAAGAATTAGAAAGTGAATTAGGTGGCGATACCAATTTATTTTTCGAATATTATCGTATCAATAATGATGCTTTTTGGGAACATGGGAACTACATCCTGATGCGCACCGAACATCCTGAAAAACTTGGCGAAAAATATGGTCTGAGTGAAATAGAACTGAATAAAAAAATGGCATGTTTAAAAGAAAAATTGCTTGCAGTCCGCGAACAAAGAATCCGTCCCGGTCGGGATGATAAAAGCCTAACCTCATGGAACGCCATGATGATAAAAGCCTATGTGGATGCGTATATGGCATTCGTAGATCCTGAATACATGAAAGCTGCATTTCGGGCAGCCTATCTGATCGAAAAGAAATTTAAAAAAGCAGACGGAGGACTTTATCATACTTACAAAAATGATGAAGCCAAAATCAATGGCCTGCTGGACGATTATGCCTGCATGATGGATGCTTATATTTTTTTGTATTCGGTCAGCCTGCAACCAGAATGGCTAAACAAAGCTAATGAGCTGGCTCTGTATGTTCAGCAACATTTTTACGATGAAAAAAGCGGCATGTTTTTCTATACGTCTGATGAAAATGAAGTATTGGTCACCCAAAAAACGGAGGTATATGACAATGTCATACCTTCATCGAATTCCATCCTGGCCCGAAACCTAAAAAAACTGGCCTTTTATTTTGAGAATAGCGAATTCGAACAAATTTCAAAACAAATGCTGTTCAATTTGGAAGACAAAATGGTGGATTATGGCTCGGGCTATTCTAATTGGGCCATGCTGATGATGGATTTCCTTGACAACAATTACGAGGTGGTGATTTGTGGTGTTGATGCGCTTACCAAACTCCGTCAATTACAAAAAAATTATTATCCACAGATTAAATGGGCGGGTTCAGAAAATGAGAATAAGGGTTTCTCATTCTTAAAATCCCGATTTATTACTGGTAAAACATTGATTTATGTTTGTGAAAATAATACATGTCAACTACCTGTTGAGAGCATTGCAGAAACAAAAAACATACTCGGCAATTAGTTATTTAACTTGCTGAATTGGTTAGGATTATTAATTTTGTAATCCAAAATTAAATTAAAAGATGAAAATTATGCGTTATTTTGTTTATTCCATATTATTAGGCTTCATACTTTTTATTGGTGCCTGTTCCAGTCAAAAAGATTCAAATACATATAAAGTAAATCTGAGCATCGAAGGTGCTCCGGACACCTGGGTTTATATGGAACAGCAAATCGATAATGAATGGATCAAATTTGACTCTGCCGAACTTAAGTCAGGAAAAGCTGTGTTTACAGGTGAACTGGAGCATCCTGAGTTTTTCTTTATAAAAATCAAAGATATGTCTAACTATTTACCCGCTTTTATTGAGTCGGGTGAGATGAATATCTCTGCCAGTTCAACAAATCCAAATCAACGGTCGGTGGAAGGTTCGCAATCTCAGGATGAATTTGCATTTCTAACTGATACCTTAAATTCTTTCACGAGAAAAAGCCGCGAACTTGGCATGCAATACCAGCAAGCAAGGGGTGCGAATGATTCAGCATTAATGCAGGAGCTAGAAAATAAGTATTACAAAATTGATTCCCTAAAATCATCTTTTCTGGTGAACTATGCAATTGAAAATCCTTTTAGTGTCGCATCGGCTTTTGTTATTTTAAATAATTCGTACTTATATGATCTGGAAAAACTGGATTTAGTAGTTTCTTCATATGATCCTTCCATATTAAATTCAATATATGTACAAAAATTATCCGAAAAGGTAAATACACTTAAAAGGGTAAGTATTGGACAACCTTACGTCGACTTTACTTTAAACGACCCTGACGGGAATCCTGTTCCACTTTCGTCTGTTATAGGAACGAATTATGTGCTTGTAGATTTTTGGGCCGCCTGGTGTCAGCCATGCCGTGCTGAAAATCCAAATGTTGTGGAAGCTTATAATGCATACCACGATAAAGGATTTGATGTTTTTGGTGTTTCTTTCGATAAAGACCTGGAAAGCTGGAAAAAAGCCATTGAAGATGATGGATTGGTATGGTCGCAAGTTTCTGATTTGCAATATTGGGGAAGCGCGGCTGGTAAAATTTACGGTATCCAGTCAATTCCACAAAATATATTAATTGATCCGAATGGGATTATCATCGAAAAAAATCTGAGGGGGCAAGACCTTCAGGATAAATTGGCGGAGCTTTTACAATAAAACTTTTTATATTTGAAAACGTATAAGTTCAAAATGTATTAAATATTTACAAAACAAGCGCTTAACCAGTAAAAATATGTATTATGAAAAACAACGCCTTAAAAAGCAACACGCTTTTTGTTGCTCTTTTGCTATTTAGCTTATTGACATCTGTATTATCTCACGCACAGGCGTGGAGAAACAACCTTCCTCAAAGCAAAATTAATAATGGAACTTTAACGCTCTTCGACTATCAAAAAGCGTTTAATACATATTGGGAACCTTATAATCTTGAAAGGGGTTACTATTATGAAAATGGAGAAAAAATTAAGGCTGGCGGCTGGAAACAATTTAAAAGATGGGAATGGTACTGGGAAAGTAGGGTAGATCCCAATACCGGTGAGTTTCCTACAACAACAGCATGGCAGGAGTTTCAAGAATACTTGTATGAAAATCCCGGATCCAGAAGTCCATCCGGTAATTGGACAAGTTTGGGCCCTAATACGACCAGTGGTGGATACGCTGGACTTGGAAGGTTAAACTGTGTGGCTTTCAGGCCAACTGATAATAATACTCTGTATGTTGGTGCTGCATCAGGAGGTGTTTGGAAATCAACAGACGGAGGTATGAACTGGACACCACTGGGTGATGATAATGCCGCTCTGGGTGTTAGTGATATTGTAGTTATAAAAACAAATTTTGATGACATTGTTTATATCGGTACTGGCGACCGGGATCACTCAGATACTTATTCTGTTGGTGTATTAAAGTCAGTTGACGGAGGCCTCACCTGGAATACGACCGGATTGAACTGGACCCAAAATCAATATCGGTTAATCAATCGTTTATTAATGGATCCATCAAATAACAATGTTCTTTATGCGGCTACAAGTAATGGTGTATATAAAACAACAGATGCGGGTGTTTCTTGGAATCAAATGACGGGTACGAACTTTATTGATATTGAGTTTCAACCAGGTAACAGTTCCATCATATACGGATCAACAACCTCCGGAACCATCTATAGAAGTACGAACAGCGGATCAAACTGGAGCCTGATATATACTATTTCAGGAGGTTACAGAACCCAGCTGGCGGTAAGCGCCAATAATAGTTCGTATGTGTATGCTGTTTCTGCTAACTCTTCTGATGGCCTCAAAGGAATTTACCGATCTACTGACGGCGGAGCCAGTTTTTCACTTACCTATTCGGGTTCATCACCAAATGCAAATTTGCTGAACTGGGATTGTAACAGTACTTCTTCAGGCGGTCAGGGTTGGTACGATCTGTGTATTGCTTCGGATCCGGCAAATGAAAACATTGTTTTTGTTGGGGGTGTAAATACCTGGAAGTCTGCTGACGGAGGTTTTACTTGGAACATCAGCACTCACTGGTCTGGAAGCTGCGGAGGATCTGCCTCAACAGTACATGCTGATAAACATTTCTATGCCTACCAACCTGGAACATCTACGTTATATGAATGCAATGACGGGGGTCTTTATAAAACCTCAAATGGAGGAAATAATTGGCAACATTTAGGTAGCGGCTTAGTAACAAGTCAGATTTATAGATTAGGTGTTGGGCAAACTTCATCTGCTGAAGTAATCATCGGATTGCAGGATAATGGCACAAAAGTATATTCTTCAGGTTCCTGGTCAGACGAAATTGGTGGTGACGGAATGGATTGCTTGATTGATTTTACAAACCACAATATTCAATATGGCGAATTGTATTACGGCTCCATCTACAGGACCACCAATCACTGGGGAAGTTCTTCATATATAGCAAGCGGAATTTCAGGAAGCGCAGCATGGGTTACGCCCTTTACGTTAGATCCTTCAGATCATAACACCATTTATGTAGGTTTTCAGGATGTGTGGAAAAGAACTTTTCCCAGTAGCACATGGACAAAATTAAGTAACTGGAACGGCTCAACTTTAAAGTCGATAGCTGTGGCCCCCTCTGATAACGCTTATATTTACACAGCCACCTATGGTAGCATTTATCGTACAGCTGATTCTGGCGCCAACTGGTCATCCATAAATAGTAATTTACCATCCAGCAATAGTATTACTTTCATTTCAGTAAAAAATGATGATCCTAACACGGCCTGGATATCTTTCAGCGGATTTAGCAATAACAACCGCGTTTATCAAACTACGAACGGCGGCTCATCATGGACCAATATTTCAACTGGTTTGCCGCAACTTCCGGTGAATTGTATTATTCAAAACAATCAAAATACAACCGATGTTGAGTTATATGCCGGAACTGATGTGGGCATCTATGTGAAAGTTGGAAATGCCAATTGGGTACCTTTTTTCGATGGACTGCCCAATGTTGTTGTTACTGAATTAGAGATTTATTACGATGCCAACCCGGCAAACAGCCTGATCAGGGCAGCCACATTTGGCAGGGGAGTTTGGGAGTCTGATTTATATTCTCAGGTTGTGCTGGCACCAGATGCCGATTTTATGGCCGATATATTAACACCAACTACCGAACAAACTGTTAACTTTAGTGATCTTTCAACAAATTCACCAACATCGTGGACCTGGTCGTTTACTCCTTCTACAATCACATATTTGGGCGGAACCAATAGCGCTTCACAAAACCCACAGGTGCAATTTGATGCACCGGGTACTTATACTGTTGCATTAACAGCTACAAATGCCGGTGGTTCAGATACAGAAACAAAACCAGGTTATATAATAGTAACTTATCCCGCTCCGATTGCTGATTTTACCGCAGACAACCTGACACCAACAACCAATGATACAGTTACGTTTACTGATGCATCAACTAATTTTCCCGATACCTGGTTATGGACTATTACACCACCAACTATCACTTTCACCGATGGAACGGACCAAAATTCTCAAAACCCAAATATCAGGTTTGATGAACCCGGAATTTATACGGTTGAGTTGTTGGCCAGTAATGACGGTGGTTCAGATAATGAACTTAAAACAGATTATATAGTTGTTACTTATCCCGCTCCTATTGTTGACTTTTCAGCAGATAAGCTGTCACCAACAACAATTGATCAGGTTATATTTACTGATTTATCAACGTATTTTCCTTATGCATGGACCTGGTCATTTTCACCATCTACGATTACATTCGTTGATGGCACCGATCAGAACTCTCAAAACCCAAAAGTACTATTCGACCAGGTGGGTTTGTATTCTGTTGAATTGACCGCTACCAATGATGGTGGAGATGGTATGCTTACAAAAATTGATTATATAAACGTGAGAGAAGCGCTCTCGGTAACAGTTTCTGCCACGCCTGATGAAATTTGCTTTGGTGGGTCAGCACAATTAGTTGCAACGCCCGCAGGAGGTACCGGTACTTACGCGTATATCTGGACATCAAATCCATCAGGATTTAATTCGATGGAGCAAAACCCTGTTGTTTCACCACTGGTTACAACGGTATATACGGTAGAGGTGAGTGATGGTGAGCATAGCGTTAACGCGGATGTTGAAATTCTGGTTGATCAGCTGCCTGTAATAACCCTTGGAGACTGGCCGGAACTGTTATGTAACCAGGAAGAGCCACCCGTGCAATTAACAGCTATTCCGGAGGGAGGCATATATAGTGGTGACAACGTAACAAGCAATGGACTATTTTCTCCTGAAGAAGCGTCGATTGGATGGCATATGATTACTTACAGTTATGAAGATGAAAACGGATGCGAGTCTTCAAAGCAGGATTCTATCTATGTAGATAATTGTGTGGGTATTCATAGCAATCAGGTCATTCAAGCTTCTGTTATGATATTTCCAAACCCAAATAAGGGAACTTTTACTATTCAATGTGATCATTTGATTCAAAACGTTGAGATAGTAAACATGCTGGGAGAAGTTCAATACAGTAAATCAGCTGAAGCCAACAGCGTACATTTTAACACCAGGCTTGTTAAGGGAATGTATATAATTCATATTTTTGTTGTCAACGAGCAAAACGATTCCCGGATTCTAAAGAAGAAAATAGTGATAAACTAATTAATTATAAGTTAGTTGAATATGTATGTGCTTTTAAAAGCACCAAAATTGAAAAAGTAATTTTAACAAAAATTCAATCTATATGAAAAAGTTTTATTCAGTTTTAGCAATCATGCTAATTGCATTTACTGCGTTTCCACAGCAGATTGACCGCAACCTTATGTTGCTGGAAATAGGCACAAGAGCTGTAGGTTGACCTTATTGTCCAAGTACAGCAATTGCAGCTGATTACTTGCACGACAATGATTATCCTGTAGGCATTATAGAATATCATTATCCAGGTTATCCCTTTACTAACGATTATTCCGCTGACCGCCTCAATTATTATTCCATTAATGTACTTCCTTATACCAAATTTGATGGAAACTGGCGTGAATTAGTAGGTGGTGGTTCTAGTGTTCAAACCACTTATATCAATAATGTGAATGCCAGAATGGCTATACCCACATCTTTTGATATAGAAATCCTGGGTTCGTATTCGGGTGACAATTATAACATCATCGTCAGGGTAACCAAGGTGGCTGATTATTCAGGCACCAATTTAAAAGTGAGATTGGCTCTTACGGAATCTCACATACCTTTTAGTTGGTATGGTCTTGATGAAGTGAATTTTGTGAACCGATTAATGGTGCCTGATGCCAATGGAACATCAGTAAACTTTACTAGTATTGGTCAGACCATTGATGTCCCTTTAAGCTTTGTTTTTGATGATGGTGCCTGGGATATTGACAATTGTGAGTTGGTGGCTTTTATTCAGGATGACGGGTCTAAAGAAGCACTTAATGCAGACGCTGTAATGATCACCAACCTGCAGCCTGCCGTTCCTATAGCTGCCTTTGAAGGTTCACCTTTATCGGGCTACCCTCCATTATCTGTAGATTTTACAGATCTGTCTGCCGGTTTAATTGACAGCTGGGACTGGACTTTTGGTGATGGAAATTCTTCAACCGATGAAAATCCAACAAATGTTTACACAAATGTTGGTACATACACAGTTAGTCTGACTGTAACAGGTACTGGCGGAACCGATACCGAAACAATTACAGATTATGTTCAGGTAATTCCTTTGCCACCAGCCCCTGTAGCAGATTTTGAAGGTGATGTCCT
>PKSW01000233.1 GCA_002869465.1 Marinilabiliales bacterium | reverse complement strand
AGGATAAAATATTTCAATGCACCTAAACTCAATATCTGGTATAACCTGTCAGATTCTTCAGCTGTGAAATCATCAAATTTTCCCAACTCTTCGCTGGTTAGTTTGGCGGTATCATACATTTCGTCCATCAGGTCATCCGCGTCAACCACTTTACCTTCCCTCGATTTCATCTTACCATGTGGCAATTCAACCATACCATAACTAAGGTGGAAAATATGCTCAGCCCAATCTCTACCCAGTTTTTTCAGAATCAATTTTAGAACGTCAAAATGATAGATCTGCTCATTACCAACCACATACACAAGTTTTGAAGGGTCAAAATCATCGTGTCGTAACTGCGCGGTTCCCAGGTCCTGGGTCATATAAACGGATGTGCCATCAGCCCTGAGCAATAATTTTTCGTCCAGTCCTTCATCCGTCAGATCGCACCAAACCGATCCATCAGTTTTTTGATGCAGCACCCCTTTTTCAAGACCTTCCTTTACCAATTCTTTTCCCAACAGGTAGGTGTCAGATTCATAATATACTTTATCGAAATCAACACCCATCCGACTATACGTCTTTTCAAAACCGTCATATACCCAGGAATTCATCTTTTCCCAAAGTTGTTTAACCTGAGGGTCATCCTGCTCCCACTTTTTAAGCATTTCTTTAGCTTCAAGCAATAAAGGCGCATTATTTTCGGCTGCTTCTTTGTCTATGCCCTTTTTAATCAAACTGGCAACTTCAGCCTTAAGTTCCTGGTCGAATCTCACGTAATATTCACCCACCAGTTTATCGCCTTTCATATTCTCTGAGTCAGGCGTTTTGCCACCTCCCCACTTCTGCCAGGCCAGCATCGATTTACAAATATGAATACCCCTGTCGTTGATAAGGTTTACTTTTACAACATCCTGCCCAGATGCTTTGAATATTTCTGAAACCGACCACCCCAACAGGTTATTGCGAATATGACCAAGGTGCAACGGCTTATTGGTATTGGGCGCCGAATACTCAACCACGACAGGTTTTGACTTGGATTTATCCAAATACCCGAATGACTTATTCTGCTTTGTAGTATTCAAAAAATCAATCCAGAATTTCAACGAAAAAGAAAGATTTAGAAAACCTTTGATAACTGAGAAGCTTTCCACTTCATCCAGTTGAGCTACAAACCACTCTCCCAGTTCAATTGCTGTTTGCTCGGGCGATTTCCGCGAAATGGATAACAAAGGGAAAACAACAATCGTAAAATCACCTTCAAATTCAGCGCGCGTTTTTTGCACCTGTATTTGCTTTTCACTCAAGGTTGCCTTGTACAAATTCTTGCAGGCCTGTTGCAGTGACGTTTCTAACTTTTGCTCCATCATGCTGTTATAGTTGGTAGCACAAAATTATAAAAACATGGATATGCACCTCGCATTTAAATTGGCTTTAAATAAGCTTGTTGTTAATAATTTCACACGAGGCGACAATTAAAATTAATACCTTTGCGCTCATTATTTTAAAACAGAGTAATAACATCTAAATAGAGAGTTCATATGAAAAAAAATGTGATCATTATTGGAGCTGCCGGAAGAGATTTCCATAACTTCAATACGTATTTCAGAGGAAACGAAGATTATAACGTAGTTGCTTTCACAGCCGCTCAAATACCTGATATTGATGGAAGAAAATACCCATCTGTTCTGGCAGGTGATTTATATCCGGATGGTATTCCCATTTATGATGAATCAGAATTGGTAAAACTGATCAAAGAACTTAAAGTTGACGATTGTGTTTTCGCATATAGCGATGTAACTTACAACAGGGTGATGGGAGTTAGCGCCATTGTAAATGCTGCTGGAGCTAATTTTATTCTACTTGGACCAAAGGATACAATGATTAAAAGTACCAAACCGGTTGTCGCGGTTGGAGCCGTCAGAACAGGTTGTGGAAAAAGCCAGACCTCTAGAAAAGTGATCGAGTATTTGATGGAAAAAGGCCTGAAAGTGGTAGCCATCAGACACCCCATGCCTTATGGTGATTTAGCCCGCCAGGCTGTGCAGCGTTTTGCAACGGTTGAAGACCTTGCCAAACATGAGTGCACTATTGAAGAAATGGAAGAATACGAACCTCATGTGGTAAGAGGTAATGTGATTTATGCTGGTGTTGATTACGAAGCGATCGTTCGCGCTGCAGAAGAAGATCCAGATGGTTGCGATGTTATTTTATGGGATGGTGGAAATAATGACTTCCCATTTTATAAACCAGACCTGAACATGACCGTAGTTGACCCGCATCGTCCGGGACATGAACTTCAGTATTACCCTGGCGAAGTAACGCTTCGCATGGCGGACGTAGCTATTATCAACAAAATGGACAGTGCTGCTCCTGAAGACATTCAAACCGTTCGTGAGAATATTGCAAAAGTGGCCCCTAATGCCATTGTTGTTGATGGTGCTTCTCCAATTGCCGTTGACGATCCTTCTGTTATCAAAGGAAAAAGAGTGTTGGTTGTGGAAGATGGTCCTACATTAACACATGGTGAAATGAAATTGGGCGCAGGAACAGTTGCCGCCAAAAAATACGGTGCTGCCGAACTCGTTGACCCAAGGCCTTATACAGTGGGTAAACTATCTGAAACTTTTGAAATATATCCTAACATTGGCACTTTGCTTCCTGCCATGGGATACAGCGAACAGCAACTCAAAGATTTGGAAACAACGATCAATAATGTGGATTGTGATTCAGTTGTAATTGGAACTCCTATTGATTTGAACAGGATTGTAAAAATCAATAAACCTAGTACACGCGTTTATTATGATCTACAGGAGATTGGTTATCCGACGCTGGAAGAAATCCTGAATGATTTCGTAAAAGAGCAGAAACTAGCTTAATTACAAAAAATTTGATGAATAGAGCCTTTCAGAAATGAGAGGCTCTTTTTTTTGAGCGGCAAATGGGGCTCGAACCCACGACCCTCAGCTTGGGAAGCTGATGCTCTACCGACTGAGCTACTGCCGCAAATCCTTCAGCGAAATTAATCATTTTCCAAATTATTTATATGATCAATGGAAAAACAAACGAGGTTTATCAACATAAATAATCGGTATTGTCAATAACTTAACTTTTATATCAAACCACAGGAACCTATATTTGTCCCCCGAACATCTTAAAATAATGCAAAAAGTTCGGACTAAAAATATAAATATCGATGATCAGACGGCGTTGCCGTCTTTTTTTATACCCAACAACAAATGAGTTTACAACAATACAAGCGCACAAAACTAATCCTGGAAGACGGCTCGGAATTCACGGGATATTCATTTGGTTATGAAATATCTGTAGCCGGTGAAATTGTATTCAACACCGCCATGACGGGCTATCCGGAAAGTCTTACAGATCCTTCCTATCTAGGACAAATTCTGGTACTCACTTACCCTTTGGTAGGCAATTATGGTGTTCCGGGAAAATCTTTGGTTGACGATATGCTGGAACATTTTGAGTCTGAACATATTCATACTACTGCTCTCATTATTTCCGATTATTCTGAAAAATACAACCATTGGAATGCCTCAAAAAGCCTTGGTGATTGGCTGAAGGAAGAAAAAATTCCGGGATTGTTTGGAATTGACACCCGCAAGCTAACAAAGATTATCCGTGAAAAAGGTGCTATGCTTGCTAAAATTATTTTTGATGACGAAATTCCCTTTTACGATCCAAATAAAGTCAACCTCGTTAATGAAGTAAGCATCAACAAGAAGAAAATATATGGCAACGGTAAATATAAAGTATTACTTGTCGATTGTGGTGTTAAAAGTAACATTATCAGGTATTTATTACGGTTTGACACAACAGTAATTCGTGTACCGTGGGATTATGATTTTACCAACGATGAATATGATGGTCTGTTTATTTCAAATGGTCCAGGTGACCCAACCATGTGTATACCAACAATAAAGCATTTAAAAACTTCTATTGCTGAAGAGAGACCCATTTTCGGAATCTGTCTTGGGCATCAGTTAACAGCTCTGGCTGCAGGAGCAAAAACTTATAAATTGAAGTTTGGACACCGAAGCCATAACCAACCGGTTTTGGAAGTGGGCACAAACAAGGCTTATTTAAGCTCACAGAATCATGGGTTCGCAGTTGATAATGAAAGCATTCCTGATTCTTGGCTGATCTACTTTCAGAATCTGAATGATGGCAGTAATGAAGGTTTAAAACATTCTTCAAAACCCATTTTCACAACACAATTCCACCCAGAGGCATCGAGTGGGCCGACAGATACAGCGTTTTTATTTGGTGAATTTATCAGGAATATTAAGGAATGGAAAGTGATGGGAAGGGGAATAGGGAATAGAGAATAAGAAATAAGAAATAAGGAGCATGTATTCAGTAATATGAAAAGATTAGGATCATAAAACAAAAGAAGATGTCAGCAAACGAGATATTTGAAGAACCGTCCGGAGCATATAACAAAGAAAAAGACTTTACGAGTTTATATTGTTGGCAGGATGCACGGCGAATGAAACTTTTTTTCTACACGTCTATTGTTCCTAAGCTACCTATTTCTGAAAAAAACAATTTAATAAATCAAATAAAAAGAGCGGCCGTAAGTGCAACAGCTAATATTGCTGAAGGATATGGCAGATTTCATTATCAGGAAGGAATTCAATTCTACAGAATAGCCCGTGGTTCCATTTATGAACTAAAGGATCACCTCATTAGCTGTTTTGATTTGAATTATATAGATAGCGTACTACTGAATGAGGGAATGGACCTTATTGAAAGCTCAAAAATAAAGCTAAACGGATACATCAACTATACTAAAAAACTCAAACAAAATCAAAAGCAATAAAAATGAAGTCTCAAAAAAACAATCAATTCACTAATTCCTTTATTTCCCCTATATCCCATATCCCCCCTATTTCCCATATTCCCCTCATTCCCCTTGCACACCACATTTACCAACTAATAACAACAAAACACCATGATGAAACAACTCACAAAAGTCCTCGTCCTTGGCTCGGGAGCCCTCAAAATTGGTGAAGCGGGAGAATTTGATTACAGCGGTTCCCAGGCTTTGAAAGCACTAAAAGAGGAAGGTATAACTACCGTATTGGTCAATCCGAATATCGCCACGGTTCAAACCTCCGAAGAAATAGCCGACAAAATTTATTTTTTACCTGTAACCCCCTATTTCGTCGAAAGGATCATTCAAAAAGAAAAACCACAAGGTATATTACTGGCTTTTGGAGGACAAACAGCATTGAATTGCGGTGTTGCCTTATTTGAAAATGGAACACTCGAAAAATACAACATCCAGGTGTTGGGAACTTCTGTCGAGGCTATCATGGAAACAGAGGACAGGGAAAGATTTGCCGATAAGCTGAGATCCATCAACGTCAAAACTCCGGAATCAGTAGCTGTAACAAATATCAGCGATGCTTTAAATGCTGCAAAAAAAATTGGTTACCCGGTTATTGTAAGAGCTGCATTTACTTTAGGGGGTCAAGGCAGTGGCTTTTGCTCAAATAATGAGGAATTGGAGAAGTTAGCCTCCAAAGCATTTTCCTATTCAGGGCAAATCCTGGTAGAAGAATCATTAAAAGGATGGAAAGAAGTAGAATATGAGGTGGTCCGCGATAAATATGATAATTGCATCACGGTGTGCAATATGGAAAATTTTGATCCATTGGGAATACATACCGGTGAGAGCATCGTAGTTGCCCCTTCGCAAACACTTACCAATCGCGAATATCACAAGCTGAGAAAATTATCAATTGATATTGTTAAATCAATTGGCATAGTTGGCGAATGCAATGTTCAATACGCCCTGGATCCATTTTCTGAAGATTACCGGGTAATTGAAGTAAATGCCAGGTTATCACGTTCAAGTGCACTGGCATCAAAAGCTACCGGATATCCGTTGGCATTTGTTGCAGCGAAATTGGCTTTGGGATATGGTTTGCATGAATTAAAAAACAGTGTTACCAAAACCACCACTGCATTTTTCGAACCTGCACTCGATTACCTGGTCGTGAAAATCCCCCGTTGGGATTTAAATAAGTTCATGGGAGTTTCTGAAGAGATTGGCTCCAGTATGAAGAGCGTTGGCGAGATTATGGCCATTGGAAGAAACTTTGAAGAAGCCATTCAAAAAGGACTGCGAATGGTGGGATTGGGCATGCACGGATTCGTTGGAAATAAAGATTTAGTAATTGAAGATATCGAATACGAACTTAATAATCCTACCGATAAAAGGATATTTGTTATTGCAGCTGCGTTTAAAAAAGGATATAGTGTTGAAGATGTATATCAGTTAACCAAGATCGACCGCTGGTTTTTGGAGAAACTCATGAATATTATTGATACTGAAGATGAACTGGTAAATTACAATGATTTTAAGTCCATTCCGGATGAGCTTTTATTGCATGTTAAAAAACAGGGATTTTCCGACTTTCAAATCGCCCGTTTGGTATTAAAAAACAACGAAATTGGTGCAACAGATAAGGAAATTGTTCAAATAAGGAATTACAGAAAATCCAGGAATATTATACCCTATGTAAAGCAGATCGATACCTTGGCTGCTGAACATCCTGCCGTCACAAACTATTTATATTTAACCTATCATGGTGAGGAACACGACATCGTTTTTGAAAAAGATAATAAGTCTGTTATAGTCCTTGGTTCTGGCGCATACCGTATTGGAAGCAGTGTTGAATTCGACTGGTCGTGTGTAAATGCACTTCAGACGATCAAAAAGAAAATGTATCGTTCCATCATGATCAATTACAACCCCGAAACGGTAAGTACTGATTATGATATTTGTGACCGACTATATTTTGACGAATTGAGCTTTGAAAGAGTGATGGATATTTCCGACCTTGAAATGCCGTTTGGCGTCATTGTTTCAACAGGTGGCCAAATTCCAAATAGCCTGGCAATGAGGCTTTACCGTCAGGACATCAAAATACTGGGGACTTCTCCAAAGTTCATCGATCAAGCTGAAAACAGGCATAAATTCTCAGACATGCTTGATAAAATTGGTGTTGATCAACCGGAATGGAAAGAATTAAGTAGTATCGATGATATTTTTGAATTCACTAAAAAAGTGGGTTTTCCGGTTCTCATCAGGCCTTCTTATGTTCTTTCAGGTGCTGCCATGAACGTAGTTTCAAATAAGGAAGAACTGGAACATTTTCTGAACCTCGCTACCCAGGTTTCCAAGCAATATCCCGTTGTTGTTTCTAAATTTTTAATGGATGCGAAGGAAATAGAAATGGATGCCGTTGCCGATAACGGTGAAATCATTGTTTACGCCATTTCTGAACATATTGAGTTTGCAGGTGTTCATTCAGGAGATGCCACTATTATGTTTCCACCGCAAAAAGTTTATGTGGAAACTTTAAGAAGAATCAAAAGGATAAGCCGGAAAATCGCGCAGGAATTGCAAATCAGCGGGCCTTTTAACATTCAGTTTTTAGCAAAAGACAATGACATAAAGGTAATCGAGTGCAACCTGAGGGCATCCAGAAGTTTTCCTTTCGTTTCAAAAGTCCTTAAAACCAATTTTATTGATTACGCCACCCGAATTATGCTGGGGGAAAAAGTTGAAAAACCTAACAAAACCTTATTCGACATTGAACACATAGGAGTAAAAGCTTCTCAATTTTCATTTTCACGCTTGAGCATGGCTGATCCGGTGTTGGGTGTCGACATGGCTTCCACAGGCGAAGTGGGTTGTATTGGCGATGATTATTACGAAGCCATTCTGAAATCTATGATCTCAGTTGGATACAGAATTCCTGAAAAAAATATTCTCATTTCATCAGGCCCTATGCGCTCTAAAACAGAATTGCTGGAAAGCGGACGGATATTGATTGAGAATGGTTACACCATTTTTGGAACCAAAGGAACCTGTGATTTTTTCACAAAAAATGGTGTACAAGCTAACATGGTGCATTGGCCTGATGTCGATGAACAGCCTAATGCTTTCGATATGTTAAAAAAGAAGGAAATCGATTTAGTGATTAATATCCCAAAAGACCTCAGTCAGAATGAATTAAATAACGACTACATCATCCGGAGGGCTGCTGTTGACTTTAATATTCCTTTAATTACAAATGCAAGATTGGCGAGTGCTTTTATATATGCTATCAGTCGTTATAAAAAGGAAGAATTAACGGTAAAAAGCTGGGATGAATATTAATGTTATACAGTTGCAGAAAACTGACTGAGTAAACTTTGAACCTCCCGGTAGTCAAACGAATCCGTTTCCTCATTTTTAATCCATTTTTTTAATTCTTTTCGGGTTTGCTCAATATCCTTTTGTTGATCGTGGTCCTTTAACAGATAAATAGCTATGTACTTTTCTGTGAGCAACCGGCCTCTGCGCCTTGCCGAATTTAATTGATTCAATAAATCAAGACCCGAATTTGCAACTTCATTGGCTTCGTTTAGGATACGTATCTTCTCTTCCTCTTTTTCCATCGCACTGGCGAGATTTAATAGGGTTTCTGCTAAATTATGATACGATCCGGGCAATCCATTGTTTTCACCAATTGATTTTTTCATGTTAACACCTTGAGAAATATTTGTTCTGCTCGTTTCGAAATGCTTAATTTTTTCAGCCCTGCCCTTATTAGGCATTTTTCCCAACAAGCGTTCCGAAATCCCTCTATTTACCAGCAAACTACTTTTTCTTAAAATACTTCCGGGTAAGTTTAAAGCTTTTTCATAGTTCTCGATAGCTTCCGCATATGCTTCATTCCACTCTTTATAATTCGCTAACGTATTGTAATATCTTGTTTTGTACATTATATGGTTCTCAATATTGGGTAATTTATTTAAATAACTATCTACCTTTTTCAAATAAGAATACCCCTCATCCATTTTATCCACGAACCTGCCGCTAACTATAACCCAGGCAATATTTAAATATAGCACAAGTTTGAATCCATCATTCTCAATAATTTCTGACTGTATCCATTCTTTTTCAATATTGTATAATAATTCAAGTGCTTCTGCGTAAAATCCACGACTGTCTTCCATATCCGCAATATCCATTTCGGCTTTTGCAGGATAAATATTCTTTAAAATCTGATAGACTTCCCTTGCATGATCATAATTACCGGAATTAAAAAAACAGACAGCCAGATCATTTAATAGCTTCACATTCAAAAATTGCAGGATACTGAATGGATAGCTTAATTTACTTTCAAAAGTAATTTTCGAAAAGTGGTCCCAATACAGACTAAGTAAATCATAACTTTCATATTTTATGGTATTCGCTATTAAACCCTCTATCAGCAATAATCGTTTCGGACCTAGTCCAATTTCTTCATCGATAAACCCAAGTATGATCAGGTTAGACAAAGGATTCGAAATATTTTTATTAATTAAGTGAATATCAGAAAGTATATTATCATTCAATCCTTCCAGATACTTGTTTGTATTCATATATTTTGAAACTTCCTGATTAACGATCAGTTTTTCCTTTTTATAAATGGATTCAACATTTAAATAACCGTAATCGTGAATACATCGGTTTATGAATTTATCAATGTTTATGACGTTGCCTTTCTTAGTTGTATAAATTCTATCCCTGTACATTTCATTTAATATGATGGCTAACTCATGGGAGAAGTATGCATCTGGCTGATTTTCTTTATTCCAGGTATCCGGCAAATTCAGCAATGAACAATATTTGATCAGACTAAGACATTCTCTTTCGCTAATAGAAAGCAGATGAACGGGAAAAACTGGCAATTCTTTAAACTGAGGATTTCTTTTGTCCTCCACATTCTCAAACACTTCATTTTTGAATATTGAAAGCGAATCACTTTTTTCATCCGTTGTTATATAAACTTTTAATTTAATATTTAAAGTTGGTATTACAGGAAGAAACTGTTTTGCGACCCAACTCTCCACCCCATTAATTAATGGGTTATAAATGTTGATTTGATTTATGTCTTTATATGTGTTGAGCAAAACCTTTAGTTCGCGTTGTAACTTTTTTCTAATCCTTACATCAGATGAAAGTTTTGATTCAGCCCATTGAAGTAAATTATGATACTCGCCAAAGATAATTTTTGGAGATAAGTACAACATGGTCAGAATAAGAATACTAAGCAATAAATAAATGTATAATCCTGACAAGCGAAATATATTTATTCCTTCATTACCTGAAAATAAATCATATGTTAAAGAACCATGAACAGATAATAACGTAATAAAAACAACAATAAGAATGGAAACGAGTATTGTAAGTATTGACCCCAGATTATTCTGAAGGTATAGTTTCAGATATGACAGTTTGCGTTTACTTTTTATTTTTTCTAAAAAATATGTTTCCAACTCTTCTTCAGCGACATCTTCTGTAAATAATAATGATAGTTCGCGCTTATTTAAAATAAATTGGGAATTATTAAACTCACTTCCAATTTCATTTAAACGACCACCTATAATTTTAATATTTCTTCTCTCGTTCTCTAAACTAAAGCTTTTATAATTCATTATCAGGCTATTTGTCCAAATTTAATTCTTCAATATAATCTTTATAATAGTCAATTACCCGAGTAACACCGTCAACTAAAAAAGTTGTTGTATCATATGTTTGTCCGAATGATTTTCCATATCTATAGGCCCCCGTTCTTGCAAATGCAATGTCTTCCCAATCTGGCAAAAATCTGGTATCTTCTGTAACGTGCTTACTATCCATGGCCGCAGAATAAATGAATCCGTACCCCATAAATTCACCTGTTTTAAAATCAAACATTTTGGCTTTACACCTTTGATAAGACCTCTCTCTATTATCCAGATCATTTATTTCTTTTTCCGACACTTCAAATGCCAATCCGTTCAGCATATCAGTTTCCGATAAGATCACGTTGGCTGCCGCTTTTTCATAAGGTAATTCTGTTATTTTATAAGAAGGTTTGTAATGTGCAGGCAAAACATTAAATAGCCTTTTAAAACCTTTAATAATAACGGGGATGTATTTTTTCTGTCTAACGGATTCTCCTATTGTTTTTTGCAACGATTCTGCATATAGCAACGTACCATACCCGACTATGTAATACTTTTTCAACATCTAATTTTTATTTTACCAAATTTAGAAAAACATAATAAAACTTATAGCCAAGAAGTTCAAATTGTTCATTAATTCTATAGAACTTAATTCTATTGATATTCAACTTT
>PKSW01000450.1 GCA_002869465.1 Marinilabiliales bacterium | reverse complement strand
GTAAGTAGTCTTGTTGTTGGCTTACAAGAAACAGATAAACAGGTTTATTTTACAATAGGGCCAAATCCTGTTCATGATTATTTGAATGTCTATTTTTTACATCCTTCAAATGAAATGAGAGAAGTAACTGTGACTGATATTTCAGGGAAGATTATTCTAAAGAAAAATACCCGAAATCAGCAATTACAGTTGAACACTTCCTCGCTAAAAAATGGAGTTTATTTAGTATCAGTAACAGATGGAAAAGATATATTGGTAAAGAGGTTTATCAAATAAACCCCTTATTCTAAATCTTCCTTGTGAAAGTTAAGAACAATCTGGGTCATAATAAGCTTTTCGATCCTAAAATGGGATTGGCTGGTGCCCTTTTTCTCGGCACAATCGTATTCTTTATCAATTATGATCATGGGGTTGTAAACGGATTAATTGCTGCATCCAAACAAGCATTATACACATTTTTTGTTGGAGGTTTTATCACCCGTTTATGTGAAAATATTGCCACCATCAAAAAAAGTTTTGCAGCCATCTTTCTAGCTGTTTTTATCCCTTCAATTATAGCAGTTTCACTTACATATATTGTACATTCAATTAAAGGTACGCCTGAGCCGTTTAATTCAACCATTCCAACTATGATCCTGGCGCCACTGGGTTTTCTTTGGTGGGCTGCCCAAAAGAGAAAACAAATGCGCCAATTTCATTCGTCAAATTAGTACCTTTGCCGCCTAAAAATCATTCTATGGAAAATTCTTCAGTTCGTGTCAGGTTTGCTCCAAGTCCCACAGGTCCTTTACATATTGGTGGAGTACGCACTGCTCTGTATAACTATCTCTTTGCAAAGAAAAATGGTGGTTCTTTTATTTTGAGAATTGAAGATACCGATCAAAACCGTTTTGTTCCGGGTGCCGAAGCGTACATTGTGGAAGCTTTTAACTGGTGCGGAATTGAGTTTGATGAAGGCGTTACAAAAGGAGGCGAATATGGTCCTTACCGGCAATCTGATCGGAAAGATATGTATCGTGAATATGCCGACCTGCTTATACAATCAGGGAATGCCTATTACGCTTTTGATACACCTGAAGAACTAAACGATATAAGGAAACAACTAGAAGCAGAGAAAAAGATATTTACCTATGATGCTGTTCAGCGCACACATCTGAAAAATTCGTTGACCTTAAGCCCCTCTGAAGTTAAAAATCTGCTTCATGCAGGTACGCCCTATGTGATTCGATTCAAAATGCCGACAGATCAGGTGATCGTAATGGAAGATGAGATCAGGGGCAGGGTAGAGGTGAACACCAGTGTACTGGATGATAAAATTATCTTCAAGTCGGACGGCATGCCGACTTATCACCTGGCCAATGTAGTCGACGATCATTTGATGAAAATTTCTCATGTGATCAGGGGCGAAGAATGGCTTCCTTCCTTACCACTGCATGTGTCGCTGTATGATGCATTTGGATGGGACAAACCCAAATTTGCCCACTTGCCTTTATTATTAAAACCCGATGGTAAAGGAAAACTAAGCAAACGTGATGGTGACCGCCTGGGATTTCCCGTCTTTCCATTGCAATGGACCGACCCGGAAAGCGGTGAAGTTTCACGTGGATATCGTGAGGATGGTTATTTTCCGGAAGCTTTTATCAATATGATGGCATTGTTGGGATGGAATCCAGGAGACGAGCGTGAATTTTTCAGTCTTGCAGGACTTGTTGAGGCATTTTCAATTGAAAAAGTAGGCAAGTCGGGCTCGCGTTTTGACCAGGAAAAGGCCAAATGGTTTAACCACCACTACCTGGTTGAAAAAAGTAATGATGAACTGGCCGGATTGTTTCTGGATGTTTTAAAGGAAAAGAACATCGATCCGGGACAAAAAAATTTAAGTTACATTGTTGGCTTGGTAAAGGAGCGTGTCAACTTTGTTGCTGAGCTCTGGGAGCAATCCTCTTTCTTTTTTGAGGTACCGGCAGTATATGACCCCCAAACCGTAAAAAAACGCTGGAAAACGGACTCATTTGAGCACATGAAAGAACTGGAGGTTGTATTGAAACAGGTACAGGATTTCTCTTCAGAGAACACTGAAAAAGTTGTAAAAGCATGGATTGAAGAAAAAGAATACGGTATGGGCGCCATCATGAATGCATTCCGGCTCCTTATCGTGGGAGAAGCCAAAGGTCCCCACCTGTTTGACATTATCGAAGTGATCGGAAAAGAAGATACATTAGCCCGGATCAATCGTGGAGTAGAAATACTTGGTAAAAAGGAAGCCAACTAAAAATTGTTATGTCAGTTATTTCAATAGAAGGAATGGAGTTTTTTGCCTATCACGGCTGTTTTAAAGAAGAACAGGTAATCGGTACAAAATTCAGGATTGATCTATTTCTGGAAGTTGATACATCGACAGCAGAAAAATCAGATCATCTCAAAGACACTGTAAATTACCAATCCGTATTTCAATTGGTTAAAAAAGAAATGGAAACCCCTTCCAAACTATTGGAGCATGTGGGCAGAAGGATACTGGACCGTATTAAACAGGAGTTTAATACTGTTGAGCATGCACGCATTAAGATCAGAAAGTTGAATCCACCACTCGGCGGTAAAATGGATTTCGTAAGTCTTGAGATTGAAGCATAGAACAAAACTATCATTCTCAGCAGTTAAATTTTTTTTACTCTAACCCCTTCCGAATACTCTATAGTAAATTAATTTCCCTGCTTGATTATTTTATCCTTTTTCAGGTAAGGCAAATCGTACATTTTTACCATTTAGCGATTATTTGTACATAATGACTTATATCGCTTCATGAAGCATTGATATTTTTGATATTGATTTGAAGATGCATAAAGACAGTGGAATGTTCATATAGCAGATTGGATTTATTTATAAATTTTTTAATAAATTTAACCCACAATCTATCTATAAAGATGTATAAAAATTCACATAAAAAAACCGAATTATGAAATTAAAAATTTTTCTCTTAGCATTTACCCTTGTTCTTACTCAAATGAGTATTGGGCAGTTTAACCGGTCTGATTCAGGCTTGAAAACCAATGTAACAAAGCCCTATGAATGGAAGGCAAACATGGATGAATCCCTTTTGTTTAATTCATTGGAAGAAAATTTTGACGGATTTTCCGATTTTACACTCAATTTTAGCCCATGGACGACAGCCGATCTTGATGGAAGCGCCACTTATGGCATTACCGATCATACATTTCCAAACAGTGGTGCTGCAATGGCATATATCGTTTTCAACCCTTCCAATGTTGAACCCTCCATGGGAGCCGATGCAGCGATTCAGCCACATAGCGGGAGTAAATTTGCTGCCTGTTTTGCTGCAACAACTCCTCCAAATAATGATTGGATTATTACGCCTTTAATTAACCTAGGAACAAATTCAAATCTGAGTTTCTGGGTTAAATCATACACCGCCCAGTATGGCTTAGAAAGATACAAAGTGGGCGTTTCCAACACCAATAATGATCCTTCCAGTTTTACCATCATCAGCGGAAGCAATTATCTGAAGCTCCTGCCAATGCCTGGCAACAAAAACAATTTGATCTTTCAGCCTACGATGGCACGGATGTTTATATCGGCATACAGTGCGTTTCAAATGACGCCTTTATTTTTATGCTGGATGATGTGGCAGTTACGTCAGAAAGTGTTGCTGAAAATACACTGTTTGGTAAGGTAACCGATGCCTTAACGGGAGAAGCTATTCCTGATGCACTGGTATCGGTGGCCGGATTAACTGATTACACTGACGCCAATGGTAATTATTCCATTACAGGTATACCGGCAGGAACGTTAAATGCTAATTTTACGGCCACACCAACAACCGGAGCAGCACCATTAGCGGTGCAATTTACCGACCTGTCTTCGGAAGGGACTCAAACGGTTACAGCTTCCCACGAAGGTTATGTCACCTATACCAACAGCCAGGTGGTGATTCCGGACGGTGGCTCACTCGAACTCGCCATATCACTCTCTCCTACACTGGCAACCGGACAAATGAGGTTTGTGCTTTCGTGGGGAGAATTGCCTTACGATCTTGACTCTCATTTAAAAACACCATCTATTGAAGGGAATACGTATCATGTCTATTATTCACAGCAAGGTTCGGCTGACAGCCCTCCTTATGCGATTCTTGACATTGATGATATTACAAGCTATGGTCCGGAGACAACAACCATTTATAACCTGTATACTGGTGAATATCATTATTACATTTATAATTATTCTGGCAGCCCCGAAATAACCACTTCAGGTGCCGTTGTGCAGATCTTTAATGACAATGGATTAATTCACAACTTACAAATACCTACTGTTGGCACAGGCCGCTATTGGGATATATGTACAGTAAATGGTTCAACTGGCGCTGTAACTATTATAAATAATATTACTGATTCTGAACCTGGTCGTAAATCATTCGACCCCATGCCACCAAAGAAACCTCAACAAAACAGAGAAATCATATCCTGGAACTGGAGTTTCGGAGATGGCTCAAACAGTACGCTTCAAAATCCTTCACACACATATACTAACGACGGATCTTATACGGTAAGTCTTACAATCAGTGATGGAGTGACCAGTAAGACAGAGACAAAAACGCAATACATTGTTGCAGGAAGCGGTGGTGGAGGCACCGGAACTTTAACTGGATTGGTCACAGATGCATTAACAGGAGACCCGGTGCCAAATGCATTGGTTTCTGTTGCCGGGCTTTCTGATTATACAGATGCATCAGGAAATTATTCCATCACAGGTATTCCGGCAGGAACACTGAATGCCAATTTTACAGGCACACCAACAACCGGTACGGCTCCACTGGCTGTCCAGTTTACTGATCTATCATCTGAAGGAACGCATACGGTTACCGCTTCGCATGAGGGATATACAACCTACACCAACAGTCAGGTGGTTATCCCCGACGGTGGCTCCCTCGAGTTAGCGATTTCACTTTCTCCAAACCTGGCAACAGGCCAGATGAGGTTTGTGTTATCCTGGGGTGCTCTACCAGAGGATCTTGATTCGCATCTGAAAACACCAACTATTGAAGGTAATACATATCATGTTTATTATTCGCAGCAAGGTTCGGCTAACAGTCCTCCTTATGCAGTACTTGACATCGATGATACGGATAGCTATGGCCCGGAAACTACAACTATTTACAATCTGTATCCAGGCGAATATCACTATTATATATTTAATTATTCAGAATCCCCTGAAATAACAACATCAGGCGCTGTAGTTCAAATTTTCAATGACAATGGTTTACTTCATAACATGCAGATACCTACAGTTGGATCTGATTTATATTGGGATATTTGCACCGTAAACGGTTCAACAGGAGCGGTCAACATTATCAATACGATTACCGATGTCGAACCGGGCAATAAATCGTTTAGCCCCATGCCGCCTAAAAATCCCCAGGGGAATAGAGAAATTGTATCCTGGAGTTGGAATTTCGGTGACGGTACCAGCAGTACACTGCAAAATCCTTCACATACCTACACAAATAATGGTTCATATACTGTCAGCTTAACTGTAAATGATGGCTCAACTTCAAAGACAGAAACCAAAAACAATATGATCATTGTCGGGCCTGACGGTATTAATGAAGTGTATGATAACCCAGTGAAAATGTATCCAAATCCCGTTATTGATCAATTAAATATAGATGCTGAAAGTGTGATCCTGAACATGGTAGTTTATAGCCTGAATGGCCAGAGGCTCCTTTCCAAAGTTAATAGTACAAAAACATTGCAAATGGATGTGAGCGAGCTCACACCAGGGACTTACGTAGTAATTATTACAACTGAAAAAGGAATTCGACAATTGAAATTTAATAAAACTATGTAAGTATATTACCCAACTGATGAATCTTTTTTATTCATAGGAAGATTACCTCGAGCCCGGCATTCAACTTCCGGGCTCTTTTTATGCCTCATTTTTTAATTATTTTAACAGTTGGGTAGTTTATAAAATTGACATGCTGCCACTGGTATTGTATCTTTATACAACCAAATTATTACTTGTACTCTAAATCAAACCAATGGAAAAAGAAAAAACGACTAAAATTCAAATGGTGTTTGGCTATGCTGTTTGTCTGGTGGCAGTAATTGCTTTTTTAATCTGCATTTCATCAATGGTGTACTCCCTTATTGATCTAACAGACCCTTTTAACGCTTATAGAACTTACGGTAAAGACGCTCCCAGTCTTGCTTCATTTAACAACTATAAAGTTGATATTATTAAATCATTAGATACGGATCATAACCTTCAGCTGGATGATAAGATATTGGAGGGAATGTACGAATCAGCAAGGCAGGATGCTATTTCAAAAGTTAAGCATGACGCTTATCGTTCATTATTTGTAAATGGTTTGGTTGTAGTTATAACCATATTACTATTTATTTTCTTCTGGACATGGTTACGAAGGTTATCAAAAAAAACAGCATAAACTATATCAATAATTTTTTAAATTTGCTGTCCGTTTAGGAAAAAGGTACCGTGGCCGAGCGGCTAGGCACTGGTCTGCAAAACCAGCTACAGCGGTTCGAATCCGCTCGGTACCTCTAATTAGACTTTAACCCGTTGTTTTACAGTATGTTTAACGACGGGTTTTTGTTTTAGTTTAAGGTTTCGTATACGTTTGTCGTTTAAAAATCAATTTCCATTGACACAATTATAGGTTCCAAAACGGTGTGCTTGTCTTTAGCACTCTGGGTTTTTGGGTCATTCAAAATTTCATGAAATAATTCTAAGTTGGTAACTTCAAGAACCAAAACTACTGAATTGGGGTCATCTGTATCCTGAAAAGCTTTTAAACTCGATACTGCTGGTCCAAATAAATCTAATCGATCTTGCTGTCCTTTAATCCACTTGTCAATATTGCCAACTCTGTGGCGGGTTACTACTGTAGCCATTTTTTGTTACTTATTTTTCTTAGTGCCTACTCTGGTCGGTTTTCAGCTTCCCCGTTATTATTTTTTTATTAGCAATAGCTCTAAGTAAAAAATAAATCGCTTATCAGGCAGGCAGAAAAAAACATTTAACAGTTATTTAACTCGCTTTCGGTTTTTTTTATTCAATCTACAATCTTGATGCTAAAGATTAAGGTAATCGCTTAACATTCATTAATTTTAGTTGTATTTTTCATGTCTTGTTTTCTTGTTCAATCAAAAGTTCAATGCCATGAAATGTGTACTTGTCTCTTTCCTGTTTTTTGCCCTACACTCTTTTTCCTTTCCGCAACAATTCGGCTGGCAGGATATCAGCGCAAATATTCCTCAGAACAATGAATTTCCCCCCGACCTTTGTGATTTGTTCTTTGTCTCAGATGATGTGGGATGGATAACTACAACCTCTTACAATGAAATCTTCAAAACTACTGATGGAGGAGCTACATTCAGCACCCAAACCACACTTTAGGGCAACCTCTGCAATTCAAATGCTGGATGCTGATAACGGCTACTCAGGTGGAAAAGGTGGGTGGATATATAAAACCGATGATGGTGGTTTTAACTGGAATATATTAGGTTCAATAGGAACATTGCTTGATATTTCATTTCCCTTTTAAACCAATCCATCAGACCCAGTTGGGTACACCAGTAGGAATAGTGGTTATGTATGGAAAATTACTTCAACACTCACCAACTTAAATAGCCCCAGTTCATCAACTTTTAGTGGGATTAGTGCTCCTTATGCTGACCATGTTTAGGCGTGTGGGGGAGGCAGAATTTATTATTATAACGGCACTGACTTTATTTCTCAAACAACTCCTGGTGGAACCTTCAATGATATCCACTTTATCAATAACCTGGAAGGCTGGGTTGTGGGAGATGTTGGTGTAATAGGACATACTGAAAATGGTGGTGAATATTGGGCCACACTAAACAACCCTGATGCACAAAACAGGTCACTTTATGCAGTTTTTTTCCTTGATTCGGACAATGGATGGGCCGTTAGTGCCGAGGGTATTGTTCTCAATACCGATAATGGTGGAACGAATTGGACTATAGTGGCTAATGGGCTGACAACTGCATTTTTGCTAGGCGTTCAATTCACTTCCCTTACAAATGGTTATGTAGTCGGAAATGGAAAAACCCTGTTAAGATACGGTGAACTTACAGGAGTTAAGAAAGGAATTTTAATGTCATAAATAATATCATATCCTAACCCTTTCTCAAACGGTGTAATAACTGAATACGAATTAAACCAGCCTGAAAAGACCTCTCTGAAAATATTCAACCATATGGGGAAAATAGCTTATCAAACCCAAGAAAACTTAACACAGGGCAAGCATCAATTAATATGGGATGCCGAAGGAATTCCAGATGGCATTTACTACTACCGCTTACAAACTGGTATTGAAATGGCGATAGGGAAGCTAATGAAAGTTGAATAAACACTTGACACACTGTGTTTTATTTATTATATTTGTGTTTGACCCAGAATTGTGATCCACTTTCAAAACACTATTAATTTTTCAAACCAAAACCAAACAACAAAATTCTATGAAATCAATCACTCTTTTTATTTGCTGCTTTTCCCTGATCTTCTTTTTTACTGATTGCAAAAAAAATAATGATGAAAATGACAATGGATCTCCGGGTATGCTCGGAGAAGTTGGCAATACATGGAACGTAAAAGTCAATGGCATATATGATTTGTCAACCAAAATTATTGCTAAAGAAGGTAATGTAGTTACGCTGGAGGTTTCTTATGCGAAAATGACCGTTAAAACATTAAAATTCGGGCTGATAGGAAATGAAATTGTCGATTATGTTTATAGCCAGGGCAATACTTCGGAACCTTTTACTATGGTTAAATTTGATGCTAAAGTAGGGGACATGTATAACACAAATATAAATGGTATATCCCATCGCAGGGAAGTTATTGAAAAGGCAACTTATCATGTACCCGCATTAAACAAGGACCTTGAAATGATCGGCGTTTATGAATCGATCCCATATGAGATTCCGTCAACTTATTTTGGATTTACTGTACGTGAAATATATTGGTATTGGCACCCTGATTACGGCCTTGTCTGCGTAGAATTTTACACCGATCAGGGAGAATTTGTAAAAGTGGTATTTGTTGATATAGATGTATAAAGACCAACTCAAATTCTAATTATAGTATAATAGTTGGCAACGCATTTGCCAATGGGAAGCTGGGGAAGGTGAGATGATCTCTTACAAGAATTGAAGATTTCAATCTGGTCTTTTAGCTCTTCCTGACTTTTCCTTTTTTAAGTTCAATCGCTTCTTCTTCACTTCTGTTTTTGATCCATTCCAGAAGTGCGACTGGAAATTCAAGCTCAGGATAATAGGCTTTGAGCACATATTTTAAAATATTTTCTTCTTCTTCAGAAAATAATAATGGATATATCTTCTTTGTGATCATTTCATCCGCCATCCACTCTATGTATTTCTCTGGATCTTGAATTTGCTGCTCCTTAGCTTTGAATTTTATTGCTTTGTAAGCTTCGTCTGTAAGTTCCAGATGGACCGGGTTGTAATGACGATATGCATTGGGGTTATTTTTGCGGCGAACGTCCATTGATGCGCAGGATTTAGAGCAATATTTAGCAGAAACTCTTTGGAATGTGAACTCTTTACCGCAATAAGCACAATGCTTTTTTCTATCCTGGTAGTTCATTAGATGAATTTTTATTCAAATGTAGTAATAATATCTATTTATGCTTGTTTTTATTAATCTTATGTCGTATTAATATTCTTTTTGTTAGTTTTATTATTTTCTATATAAATTTAATGAATCCTTAAATGATAAATGTAACGCATTTCCAAGTAGTGTTCTGCTAAAAAATCCTAACTTTGGATCGCACTAAAGCGCATGAATGTATCAATTTAAAAAAGATTGGGTGAAGTAAATAACCTTAATTAGGTTTCTAATTAAAGTTATCCCCTATTGTGTTCTGGCATATTCTTGTCGGAGCTAAAATCATTTTTATATTTTAGTAATAGGTTAGCTTAGCAAAGAATGTTTCATTCTGCAGCTATTTAACCATAATATTTAAACATCATGAGTAACGATATTAAATCAATTCACGAATTTGACCTTAATTTAATTTGCGACTATTATTCAAAAGTAGAACGGCAAGGTCCGGGTAGCCCTGAGGTTACCAAAAAGGCATTAAGCTTTATAGATCATCTTAACAGCAGATCCCTCATTGCTGACATTGGCTGTGGAACAGGGGGACAAACCATGGTCATAGCGCAGACTGCCCCGGGGCAGATAACAGGAATCGACTTATTTCCCACTTTTATTTATCTGTTCAATTCAAATGCAAGGAAATTGAATCTTCAAAACAGAGTAAAAGGCATCGAGGGTAATATGGAGGATCTTCCCTTTCGGGATGGCGAATTAGACTTGATCTGGTCGGAAGGAGCCATTTATAACATCGGTTTTGAAAGAGGTCTCAACGAATGGAGAAAATTTCTGAAACCGAATGGTTACATAGCTGTTTCAGAGGCTTCCTGGTTTACAGAAGAACGACCAGATGAGATCAATGAATTTTGGCTAGATGCTTATCCTGAAATAGAAACAGTTTCTAATAATCTGGCCCTGCTGCAAAAAGCCGGATTTATTCCCTTGGCCACTTTTATCCTGCCAGAAATTTGCTGGACAAAGCATTTCTTTGAGCCACAAGAATCGCTACAGGAAGCTTTTTTAAAACAATACGAAGGGAATCAAACTGTCAGAGAATTTATAGAAAACCAACGACATGAAGCGCAATTATATGAAAAATATAAGGCTTATTATGGCTATGTATTTTATATTGGAAGGAAAATATAACAAGCAACAAATACTTTGCAGCCCTGATGAGGTGCGGTTGTTTTGTTAGATTAGTATTGACAATTTTATATTTAATAGACTTACTCAGCGTTTTCAAGGATGAATTCAATCATGTCATAGCCCGCAGCATCAAACATAATTTCAATGTTTGTTGTGTAGTCTTTTTTGTGGCTCATGATTGCATCCTTCACAAGGAATGCTTTGTAATCATGGTTGAAAGCGCCCATCCATGTAGCCAAAACACAGCCAACCGAGCTCAATCCACAGAGGAATAGCGTATTGCATCCCTTTTCTTTCAAAAGCTTGTCAAGATCGGTTTTGTAAAAGCTATCCGGGTAGGTTTTAATAATTATTGGGTCTTGCGATGTAATTGCTGCTGATTTTGTAAATTCAAAATCCTCAGT
>PKSW01000090.1 GCA_002869465.1 Marinilabiliales bacterium | reverse complement strand
CTTTCGCACACAAGTGGTATTCAGAATTATGCCAACCAGGAGTATATTGATTTTATCGACGCCAATAAACGGCACCGGTGGACGAGAGATGATCAATTGGCCTTAACGCTTCGATTAGGACCTCCTCTTGGAAAACCCGGCTTTACCTATAGCTATACCGATGCCAATTATTTATTGTGTACCGAAATCATTGAAACGGCAGAAAAGAAACCTTTTTACGCCGCCATGCGGGAACTTCTTAAATATAAAACATTGGGCATCAACAGCACCTGGTTTCCCACGCTTGAAGAACAGCCTGCGAATACTGAAGCCATGGCGCACCAATACTGGGGGCAATACGGATGGAACACTTATGATTTGGATATTTCGGTTGATTTATACGGAGGTGGCGGAATTACATGTCCTACCAAAGATTTAGCAAGATTTATCTATGACTTATTTAATGCCAACATAATTCAAGACACTACTGTTTTGAATTTAATTTTTACAGAAATTAAAACGCAGGATGAAAAACCCAGCAATTACTATTTAGGTATATCGTTGTCAGAATACAACAATTTAAAGGCTTTTGGCCATGGTGGTTTCTGGGGAACCGAGGTGCTATATTTTCCTTATTTGAACACCTCTGTTTCAATTTATGTGTTGGAAAGAGACGAGAGAAAATTAATCAAAAGTTTGATGGATCAGATAGTTGGGATATTGGCTAAATAAAAAATGTATCAGTCTAATAGGAAGAAAGAAACACTGTCTTTTGAGACAGCTCAATTACTTTTATTAAAAAGTTTCCAATAACGCGGGTTGGCAATCTTGAGCGGTTTCTTAATTGGGAAACGGTATACAAAATAAATTCTTGCATTTCCTGTATGAAAATTGGTCCAGATGTTTTCTGAAGGTATCTGGTTAAAAAACATTTGTTGTAAAAATGAAAATCCTGCAAAAAACTTTTCGCTGTTATAGCCAATCGAAGCCCTCGCAATAACATTAAGGTTCAGTGCTACATTTGAAAAACTAACTTTACCAATATTTTCAGTATTCAACCATGAATTGCCAATGCTGGGCCCCCCTGCAACTCCAGCTGAAATAAAGTAATGTTTGAAGAGCACCAGTGTATAATAATATCCGCCGCTGATTCCCAGGTTCAACACATTTTGCTTAGAATAATCAAGATTATTAAACAGTTCTGTATTCTTTAAATTGGCTGGAATCAATGTCGAATCGCCACGGTTGGTATAATAAAATGCATTCGCTCCCAGCACCCACGAGCCGGCACTTTTCTTCTGCCATTCGTTTTGGTTATAGATCGCTTTGTACGAAAATTTTTTCCAGTTAAAAACATACTGGTAATTAAATCCCAAAGTTAAAGTATATATATCGGGCCTTATTTGAAAAGTATCACCTTGGGGCCAGTCATTGATGACATTTCCTGAATTAGCCAGGTAATAACCCTCATAATATTGTGCATACAGGTCAATATTCATTTTCCGGAGATATATATGTGATTGAAGGTCAAGATATGTAGTTGGGCCATAAATGTCTTCATCATTATTTATAATTGGGTAATAGTTTATCCCGATATTCAGCGTAAACCAGGAATAAGATATTCCGGCTCCAATGATATAATTAACGTTTGAAAGGTACAATAGGTTTTGCTTTTCTTCCATATTCAGGATTCTGAAACCCGTGTATTTAACAGAAGAATACCAGCGTATGGTCATCTGCTCCATATAACTGGAATAGTAAGCTGTATCCCAATTAATCACCAGTGGTTTTGGATTGTCAACAAACCATTTCGAGCCTTTTTCCTGAGCATGGGCTTGATTCGCCGAAACCATTATAAAATAAAGTAAAGAAGCCAGGAAAATGAAAAACAGACGCCGATTGGATTGCATGAAGATTAGAGAGATTGTAGTTAACAAATATACTATGATTTCAGTGTCAATAAGAACAGGGGACAATAAACCTTTTTGGTTTTCCAAAAAGTGCTTTGTAAGCATTTTAGAATTCAAATTGATGTTCGATCCAACCATCTACAGCCTGTCGACAACACTTAACACCCAAAAACTGTCAAGCGGCATTTTTCTTTATCAGTTAGTTAACGGACAAAAAACTGTGTATTCTGAAAAGTTATTCGTCAACAAAGAATAGGCTTGCTGATTCGATTATCTTTTATTAGATCGCGGAATTTTACATAGATATTGGTTTTTAGATTTCTCTATTTTCATTAATTTGCCATTCAAAAACAATCTAGTATGGATAACCAGATCATGATCCTTACCATAATGGCCATTTATATTTCGGGTCTTATGCTTTGGGGGGTATACCAGGGCAGGAAAGTAAAAACAGAAGGAGATTATGCCATTGCCGGCAGAAAATTACCAGGATGGGTGGCCGCTTTAAGCGAACGGGCTACAGGCGAAAGTTCGTGGGCTTTGTTGGGATTGCCTGGTGCTGCTTATGCATTCGGACTGACTGAAATTTGGACTGCCATCGGTTGTGTGGCCGGTATTATTACTGCCTGGGCCTTGCTGGCCTGGCGTTTAAGCGACGAGGCCGATAAACTGGACGCACATACATTCACTTCCTTCATTGCCCGATCGCACCCGACCCAGACACGCTGGATACGCATGGCAGCTTCTTCGGCTATTGTTTTCTTTTTCTTTTTTTATGTCGGCGCCCAATTCCTTGGAGGCGGTAAAACCCTGCATACGCTGTTTGGGTTGGATCCGCTGGTGGGTATGGTGATCACCGCCATCGTTATTATTCCCTATACCATTTATGGCGGTTTCCGCTCCGTGGTATATACCGATGTAATACAGGCCATCGTGATGATCGTCGCGCTGATTGTGGGGCCTATTATGGGCTTTATTTACTTATCGCAACACCCGGATGTATTTGCGCCATCAATTGGACAGGCATTGGAACAGGCAGGGCCATCATTCACATCCTTCACCGGCGCGGCATCTGGTTTTGGTGTAGGCGTTGTTATTGTAGGCGGATTTTCATGGTTTTTTGGCTACCTGGGCGGACAACCACAATTAAGCACCCGCTTTATGGCCATCCGCGACCGCAAACAGGCTAAAATTGCGCGTAATATCGGTATTGGCTGGACGCTGATCGCTTATGTGGGCGCATTGAGTATTGGCTGGATCGGTCTCGCCATTTTTGGACCTGAAGGCAGCACCACTGGTTTGGTTGACCGCGAATTTGTGATGCCCAAGGTGTTGCTCACCATTTTTCCGGCACCCATCGCGGCCATTCTGATCACCGGGGCCATCGCTGCCATGATCTCCACGGCTGATTCTTTGCTGATTCTGTCTTCTACCGAGCTGACCGAAAATCTCTTAAAACCGGCATCTCGTAAAATGCAACAGATCAGCGACAAACAGCAGTTACGGCTTTCACGAATCATCACAGCTTTGCTGGCTATTATTGCCCTGGTTCTTGCCTGGATATCGGGCGACAATACTTTTATTTTTAGTTTGGTAAGTTATGTGTGGGCAGGCATTGGCGGCACTTTTTCGGTGGTGGTGCTACTCACCTTATTTTGGAAAAAATACAGCGGAAAAGCTGTGTTGGCGACCATTGTAACCGGGCTTACATTTACCATCATCTGGATCAATACAGGCATGGAAGAGGTAGTTTCTTCACGATTGCTCACCTTTTTTATAGCTTTGTTGGCAGCGATGTTAGCCACATGGTTGTGGCCGACACAGAAATACAATACATGAAAAGGGATAAAGGGAACGCTGTAGACAAGAAGTTCCTGTTACCTGTCTGCCGACAGGCAGGTCCGGAAAATAGAAAGGGATATGTATAACTTTATTCCTCATATAACCAAGTTACCTGCAAGCTTAAAAAAATGGATGATAGAGTAAAAAATATTATAAACGGAATATTCCCAATAACTGAAAATTCATTTCAGCTTATTAAAGAATTGTTAGTATTCGAAACTTATAAAAAAGGAGAAACTTTTATCCAACGAAACAAACGGAATGAAAAAGAATACTTCATATTGAGTGGAGTGTGTAAGAGTTACTTAATCAACCCTGAAGGAGATGAAATTACAATATCTTTGTTTACCGAAAACAGTGTTTTATCTCCTTTCCAAATAAGAACCTCCAAAAGCATTTCAAATCTAAATTTCAAAGCACTTACAGACTTAAAATTAGCATCAATTGATGCTAAAAACTTTGAAAGTCTGATGATTGAAAATTTAGAAATCCGAAACTTTGCAAATACAGTACTTCAAAATGAACTGATTTCTAAAGTAGAAAAGGAAATCGGGCTTGCATCGCTTTCTGCAAAGGAACGATTGATTGATTTCAGGAAAAGGTATAAAATGCTGGAGAATATTATTCCTCACCCTGATATTGCATCTTACCTGGGAATTACAAACATATCATTAAGCCGATTACGTAAAGATTTGATGGAATAATTGCTTTTTATCAAATGTTAATGGAAACCGTTTTTTAGTGCTTTAATTTTGCCTTGAAGTTAAACGTTAAAAAATGTTCGCTATGAAATTAAATGTAAATAAAATCAAACCTTTTTGGCTGTTAATTTTAGGAATTGCCTTTTTTACACTTGCTCACATGTCATTTAGTGTTGACTTTTTTGCTTGGTTTGCAAATGTCCCATTTTTATTATACCTAAGCATAACTAAAGGTTGGAAAACGAGATTATTATTTGTTTCAGCACTAATTGCAGCATGGTCATTTGTAATCATAAAAATTGTCTCTCCTCCAATGCCATTTGTTATGATTTTTTTATTTTCCGTTCCAATCAGTTTATTTCACCTACCAGCATACTTAGTTTGGAGTAAATTCGAGAAAAACAATTTGTCAGTATTGCTATTTCCTGTAGTATTCACAATTATGGAATGGATACAATATACATTTACCCCTTTTGGAAGTTGGGGAATAATGGCATATTCTCAATCTAACAGCATAAACATAATGCAGTTTTCATCAATCTTTGGTCTTGCAGGGTTAAGCTTTCTTATATATTGGATAAATGTGTCTATTGTAAGGATAATTACAACTAATAAAATAACTAAACTTACACTTTATGCACCTTCCTTAATCCTGATTTTGGTAATAACTTATGGTTCACTACGCTTGGATATTGGAAAATCGAAAGGTGTTAGTACAATGACTGTTGCAGCAGTCGGAACCGATTCGGATGTTGGAGGTTTACCCTTGCCCTCAAAACAAAGTAACGATACTGTAATTATAAATCAATTAAAAAGAACTGAAAAAGCAGCCGATTTTGGTGCAGAGTTGATAGTTTGGAACGAGGGAGCATTTTATACATTACCAAATGATGAAACCAAAACAATTAATTCAATAAAAGCGGTTGCAAAAGATAAAGGCATTTCAATTTACGCATCTTATGTAATGCCAATATCAGAAAAGCCATTCAGATATGAGAACAAGTTTGTGTATATAAATAAAAACGGAGAAGTTGAATACACATATTTGAAACATCAACCTGTTCCCGGTGAACCTGCAATTCAAGGGATAAAATCCTTTCAAACCGTTGAAATTTCTGGAAGCAAATTTGGTGGAGCGATTTGCTATGATTACGATTTTCCTTACATAGCGCATGAATTTGGTAAGTTAAAAGCGGATGTTGTTGCTCTTCCATCATCGGATTGGAGAGGAATTGACCCGTTACATGCGAGAATGGCAGCTTTTAGAGCAATTGAACAAGGACACTCAATAATCCGATCAACACGTTTTGGGCTTTCTGCAATCATCTCACCATACGGAGAAATGATAGGTCAATCAAGTAGTTTTGATACCAATAACAAAATATTAATTTCAAATATTCCTGTGAAAGGTATTTCAACTTTATATTCAGTTATTGGAGATCTATTTGTTTATATGTGTTTTGGATTTATTTTAGTATTTTTCACCCTATTGATCATTAAAAAGCCAGCAGGTAACAATGTATAAAAATAATAGCCGAGATTGTAGTAATTTCAAGGGATTTAGCCCGTTTTAACTTTCGTGTAACATGCCAGGGAAATGCTCTGCAGTCGGCTACTATTCTTATACGAACCGTTGGCATTCATTAGAAACAAGAGATTATTAATATGGAAGAATATAAATTTCAAATAGCCGAAACTATCATTATCATAATTGTTTTTTTAATTACGAAATTAATAACCAAAAGAATAATTAGTAAAGTTGGAATTCGGTTTAAATATCAAACAGGGAGAGTAAAAATCACTAATAAAATAATAGGTGTTATGTTACTGACAATACTTATTGTTTTTTTAATGGCTATTTGGGGAGTTAAACAATCTGAATTATTGTTATTTCTTTCCACAATACTAACAATTTTGGGAGTTGCGTTTTTTGCTCAGTGGTCAATCATTTCAAATATCACGTCTACATTGATTATTTTTTTTAATCATCCTATCAAAATTGGAGATTACTTAACAATAATGGATAAGGACTTTCAAATAGAAGGGAAATTAAGTGATATTGGTATTTTCTTCATTATTATAAAAACAAATGACGACAAGAAAATAACAATACCGAGTAATGTCTTTATGCAAAAAATGATTAGAAAGGAAGAAACTGTTTAAAATAACGAAATGCCTACAAAATGTATAAATCATTGGGCGGTTAGTGCTGGTTCCAAGGGCGTTACATCTAATAAAAGTAGTAGCGGTTTGACAGGAAAGTGCTTCGAAATGCCAAACACGCCATATTCAACACGTTACCGCAGAGTTTATGAATGCTATCACATTTGATCCCACAATTCTAACTCCCGATTTATAAAAAAGCATTTACACAATGCTTTCCGGGCAATGGTAAACCTGATCATCTGCAATTGATCTATAAATCAATTGGATGGTGCTGCTTTTTTAATATCTTCGTTCTCATCGCAAAACTTCGCCCGCCTGGATAAATGGGTTTATCCATTCGGACAGGTTTAGCTCCCTGTTAGTAACAATAAAATAAACTCATCATGAAAAAACTTTTAAGAAATCCAATAGTAACTCTTGCGATATTTTCAATCTTTATTATGAGCTGTCAATCCAATCAAGATAAGGCAATGGTTAATGATAAAAGCGCATCAAGCACAATAGATTCCAAATCAAGTGAAGAAGAAAATGAGATTAAAGCCGCACTGGACAGGATTTTGATTGCTGTTGGAAATCGGGACGTACAAGAATTAAGTGCTTTGACTTTCGACCAGGCCATAATTGGATGGACTTATTTTAAGGATGGAGCCTGGTTGAATAAAGAGTTAACCATACAAGAATATCTAAGCAAGATCTCAGAAATTGAAAATCCAAAACCAATTTCAGAAACAGCCATTGAATATAATATCTCAATAACCAAAGGCCGTCTGGCTACAGTTATTTTACCCACTGTCATATCGCAATTCGGTGTTGCCCGAAGCGAGGAGGTTAATCATATGACAATGATGAAAGAAAACGACCAATGGAAACTATTAAGTGTTGCATGGACCGTTCATCCTATTCCGGAGGAAGAAAGAGAATTCGATCTGAATCTGTTTGCGCAAGGTTATGCGCAAGTTTGGGGTAGCAATCGACCTGAGTTTGTTGCTATGTTTTTTGAAGAAGACGGATCGCTTCAAGTAAATGACGGTGAACCTGCTATTGGGAGAAATGCTATTTCGAAGGTTGCACAAAGTTTTATGACCAAATTTCCGGACATGAATGTTCGTTTTGACAGTTTAGTTCATAAACCTAATGGAATAGAGTTTCATTGGACCTTAACCGGAACGGATGCAGACCCAGATGGGAAAAACCATAAAGTGAAATTTAGTGGATTTGAGCTCTGGACGATGAGTGATGAAAATCTGATTAAAGATTCAAAAGGCACCTTTTCGTCAGAAGAAAACAACCGACAGCTTGAATTTGGAATAAACCAATAAAAAAGGGCTCATACAATTAACCTTTAAACCCCATGAAATTTGTCACTATCAAAGAATCACACGCGGTGTCTGATTTGCTGGTGTTGAAAAGCAAATTAGAGTCGGAAGGTATCACTTGCTTTCTGAAAAATGAACTTACCACACAGATCATGAGCCATATGGCTACATTTACCGTTGAACTGCAAGTTTCATCATCAGACGTAAAAAAAGCGAAAGAGATAATGAAGGGTGCCAATAAGCACTAATAAAGACCACAAAATCGATTCTTTGCAAAATAAGCAACCGCCAGGATAAAAAATTGCATTTTTTGCCATCAACTATAATTTTCTACCACTTATAGAATATTCTTTAAGAAAATTTCCCCGCGCGCTTCATTTTATTTAATCAATTTATTATTTCCTACTAAATCAGGGTTTTATCGTTGTAAAAGTCCATTTCACTTTCCCTTTAGTGGCATCTACTTTTACCACACCAAATCAAATTACTATGAAAACTAAAATTGCAATCTTGTCTCTTTCTCTTTTTTACTTTGTGAGTTCAGGATTTAAAACAGAGCCGGAGAAGGATTTGTTAAACAAATCCAAACCAGGCAATTCTAAATTTGAACTTGCCAGAACCAGCAAATCCATCTCTATTTTTACCAGATGGATCCCAGCCACTGAAACGCGTCAAACCCGACAACTCAAAGCAGAGTTTTATCTTGACTGTTTTGTTAAAGATGTGGTAGCCGTTTTAGAGGACGAAAGCACTTATACTTGCTGGATGAAGGCGGCCAAATCCTATTACAGGTTAAAAACCGTTAATGAAAATCAGTGGTATTCTTACGTACAATTTTCAATTCCATGGCCTCTTAATAACCAGGACTGTATTCTGAAATACAATATTCTCGAAAATCCTGAAAACGGCCAGGTAAAGATTTCATTGAAAAGTGAGCCTTCTTATATGCAAACCCACAAAGGTGTTGAGAGAATTTCTCATATGGAAGCCATGTGGATTATTACGCAAATTGAACCCTCAAAAACACATGTTGAATATTTAGTTTACTCGAAGCAGGAACCCAAGTTTCCAACCTGGATCACCGACCCGCTCATTCAGAAAAACCTTTTGAAGACAATGGATGCACTCAGAAGTGTTGTTATAAATGCAAACCAGTAAAACATAAATCATGAAATCCATATTCAACATATTAAATAAGAAGATTGCCGGGGTTAAAAACAAACTTTTAAATATACCCGCACACCCACACCAGGTAGCCATGGGTTATGCCCTGGGAATTTTTTTAGCCGCCTCCCCGCTTATCGGACTTAAAGTGTTTATAGCGATCGGATTAACATTATTATTCAAATGGAGTAAAGTAGCTTCTTTAATTGGTGTATTTCACATCAACATACTTACCGGTCCTCCGTTTTACGGCTTGTCTTTCCTCGTCGGTAAATCAGTTTTAGGTTCAGATGTATCCTTTGATTTGTCAGGACCATTGAGCCTGAATACGATGATTGAAATTTTAACAACCAATTCGCTGGTATTTATCATTTTACTGGCCGGAGGTATTGTAATAGGGTTGCCATTGGCAGCAGCAGCCTATTATTTTTCAAAATCACTTATTCGTCGCAAATCACTTGTTAAATCAACTGCTTTATGAAAACAAAAAGAAAATCATCAACTGCTTTAATTACCGGAGCTACAAGTGGAATCGGAAAATCCTTTGCATATAAATTGGCTGAAAAAGGTTATCACCTCATATTGGTTGGAAGACGAGAATTAGAATTAAATTCTGTTGCAAATGATCTTAAAGAAACCTATAAGGTTCATGTTGATGTGATGGTTGGTGACTTATCATTGGCAAAGTTCAGAAAGAGCATAGCTCAAAAAATAAAATCAAACTCATCTGTTGATTTTTTAGTAAACAACGCCGGCTTTGGTATTGATCATGATTTCTTTCAAATCAAAGTGAAAGATTTGAGATCAATGGTTATGACACATGACATGGCTACTATTGAGCTTACACATGCTGTTTTACCCGGCATGTTAAAAAGAAAAAAAGGTAGGATAATTAATGTTTCTTCTTTAGGAGCATTTATTCCCGGTTTTACAAGAAGTCTCTACCTGGCAACTAAATCTTTCATTCATTATTTTACGAAAGCGTTAAGTATCGAATTAAAACCTCACGGAATTAAGGTACAAAGTTTATGTCCAGGTATGACCTTAACTGATTTTCATGATCGTGATAAAACAAATGCCATTAAGGAAAACAGTAAATTTTTGAATTATATGATGCCTGATAAGGTTGCAAAGATATCTTTACATTCCCTAGAAAACGGAAAAACCATATGTATTCCTGGATTCATAAATAAAATAATAGTATTGATTGCTAAAATATTGCCATGCAAACTATTAGGTTTCTTATCTAGTTTCAGAAGAGAAAGACCAACCATAAAATATCCTCACACGCTTTATGCACTAGTTGCTTAAACACGCGGTACTGGTCTTTAGCGTTTATTAATAAAGTGCCGGAAAATTATTTATCCTTACTCAAATATGTCGCCAAAAAACCGATAACCGGGCTTAATAAAAAACTGATAAGAAATGACCACTCCACGCCAATTTTCTTCTTCTTGCCAAGTTTTTCGGAAATAACCATGGACAGGATATACCAGGCAATAAACAGCGCTATAACAATATATTCATTCATGCTAATAGAAATAAATGAATAAATAAATAAGCGGAATAACGATGCTCAGGGCCACCATCCACAGGCCCCTGCTGGTGATTCCTTTGTCGCCACGCGGGATTAAAATACCAGTAACTGCCAGTAATATTAATGCTCCGGCATAGATATCCGAGTACCAGGTCCAGTATTTAATGGGGTTATAATGCAGGTAATTTACCTCGCGGAATACCCTACGACGTTTCGTTTTTTCAATTAAGCCATTGCCCGAATTGAGGTTGATATATACACTGCCATCTTTGATAAAAACCTTCAGATAACCTTCATCGGGGAAATAATGATTTTTATAAGTGGATGCTTCCTCGTAGGGTTCCAGCATTTTTTTAATGTCTGCTTTGGTGGGTTTTCCATGGAATGGTGTTACCTGGATGTCTTCGGTATATACCTTATAATTCGGGTTCCAATCGTCGATATGGTTGATGGCAATACCCGATAACGCGTAGATGAGGGTCATACCAAAGAACAGGTAGCCGAAATCGCGATGTACGGCTCTATTCCACTTCCTCCACTTAAACGCCATAAATTCTGGTTTTCTATTCCTCGATGGGCTCTGATTCTTCCTCATCAACATCCATATCCACTACTTCATATTCTGTACAAAGCACAGAATAGAATGCCAGGTATCCTTTTTCTGATTCGGCAATTTCCTGGCGCAGATTGTTGATTTTTT
>PKSW01000340.1 GCA_002869465.1 Marinilabiliales bacterium | reverse complement strand
CGATCAATAAAAAAGAAACACTGATTGTAGATGATGTATCTGCCTTTCCAGGACATATTGCCTGCGACGCAAGGTCTGCATCCGAAATAGTGATTCCGCTATACGATGAACAAAACCAATTGTGTGGCGTAATGGATGTGGACAGCCGCGAATTGAATTCCTTTGACGAAACGGATGCATTCTGGCTCGAAAAGATCAGTAAATTGGTTTATCATCCAAATGCATAATCAGTCATGCTTTTTGCAGCAGCCATTCTTATTGTAATTTCTTTGTCGTTCCAGGTATTCCCGATTGCGCTCGGTTTATCAAGGATTGATTTGAAAAACACCATTGTTTCAGTACTCATCCTTTCGCTTTCACAAACGGTTTTTTTCCTGTTAGGCTATTATGCAGGCGAACAATTCATGCATCTGCTGGATAACTACAAATCGACCATATTATTCGCGGGGTTTTTCCTGATTGGCATACGAATGATCATGGAAGTGTTGAGGATCAGAAAGGGGGAGCGGACATTTCTAATATCTGATAAAAATGGTGAAGTACTTGCTGCGATGGCACATTCGATGAACACATTTTTAGCGGCTTTGCTGCTGTATTTCATACCGGTAAACAAACTCTGGCTGGCTATCATTTTATTTTTATCGTCAATGGTGGTGGCTGTCGGAGGCATTATGGCAAAGCCCGAAAGACTTAGTTTTACTTTCGCATCACTTTTATATTTAATGGGCGGGATATTGATCATTGTTTCGTCACTTTACTTTATTTTTGCTGCCCTTTAACGAATATTTATGATGAAAATACATTATAAAATAGTCGCAATGCTGTTTATCAGTATTGTTTTAGTCTCTTTAAATTCCGGGGCACAAATCCCCCCTGGTTATTACGATGACGCAACAGGACTGACCGGAAACGAACTGAAATATGCACTGCACGATATTATTAAAAACCACGATGAACCAAGCTATGATGATTTAAGGGATTTTATTCTGAAAGCATCGGACGAGGATCCTGATAACCCAAACAATGTGATATTGTTGTACTCAGGCATTTCGAGGCCTAAGAGTATGTTTGGTGGAAATTCAGGTGACTGGAACAGGGAACATGTTTGGGCGAAATCACATGGTGATTTTGGTAATGATCCCCCATGTGGTACTGATGCGCACCATATCCGTCCGACGGATGTACAGGTAAATGCCTTACGCGGTAACCTTGATTTCGATAATGGAGGCAGCCCTGTTTCAGGAGCGCCAGGTTGTTACAAAGACGGCGATTCATTTGAACCCCGCGATGAGGTTAAAGGTGATGTGGCCCGGATGATATTTTATATGGATGTACGCTATGAGGGAGATAACGGTGAATTGGACCTTACCGTTGTAGATGCGGTTAATACGGCCCCAGCACCCGAACTTGGTAAGTTATCCGTTTTGCTTGAGTGGCATCAGCAGGATCCGCCGGATGATTTTGAAAGAAACCGCAATGATGTGGTATATTCATACCAGGATAACAGGAACCCATTTATTGACCATCCTGAATATGCTGAAGAAATTTGGGGCAATCCGAGCAATATTTCCGTATCAGATCATCTGTTTATCAGTTGTTATCCGAATCCGATAAATAATCAGCTATTTGTTGAGTATTCATACAGCAGTGCGCTAACATATTCATTACTAAGTTTTGATGGGAAACAAGTATTAGAAGGACAATTGCAGCCCGATAAATCAACCATCAACACCACGAATATAGGGAATGGATTATTTTTATTGCTGATCAAAGATGAAAATAACGTCATTATCAAACAATTAAAAGTACTCAAAGCAACTCGTTAATCTCATGAAAAAATTACCATTGATCAGAATAACAAAGGAATTCAAATTCGAAATGGCCCACGCCCTCAAAGGCTACGATGGTCCATGCCAGAATATTCATGGCCATTCGTATGAACTGAAAGTAACCGTTTCGGGAAATCCCATCATAGATGAAAACAATCCAAAACTAGGTATGGTGATGGATTTCGGTGATTTGAAAAAAATTGTAAAAGAAGCGGTAATGGATGTATTTGATCATGCGCTGGTGTTGAATAATTCATATCCTGAAGGCGTTTCTGCAGAATTAAAAAAGACCTTTGATAAAGTCATATTTCTTGATTATCAGCCTACCAGTGAGCTGATGGTGGATGATTTTGCCATGCGCATCAAAACGAAACTTCCTGATGGGGTACTCTTAAAATATCTGTTGTTAAGAGAAACTGTTACTTCCTATGCGGAGTGGTTCGCTGAAGAGAATTGTTAATCATCGCTGTTACCTGAATTGCAAACACATCTTATTTTAATTCATTATAAAATAGATACATAACTATATATCCATATATAATCATTGTAGTTTTACTGGAAAATAAAAGATAAAACAATGAAAACGATATTATTAGCTGTATTTGCAAGTATTTTATGCATGGTTCAAATAAATGCTCAGGAATCTTTGTCACCTTATTTTAAAGTAGCAGAAATGGAAATGAGTGTTGCCGAAGCTAGTCAGCAGGTAAAAGATGCTATAAAAGCGAATGGCTATGAAGTGATAGGCGAGTATAATCCGGAGCACGATGAAAATCTTTTTGTAGTTTGTTTTACCAATCAGGAATTGAGAGGTCTCAGCTTGCAATTCAGTGATCGCGGTCCGTTGGCCAGTGTTATGAAAGCCGGGTTTGTAAAGGAGAATAGCAAAGTGACCATAACGCTTTTAAATCCGGAATATATGTTCCTGGCCTATTGGGGGAAGCAATTGAACGGACAGGAAGATTTATTGGTAATGGTTTCTGAAAAGGTTAAAAGCATTTTTAAAGAATTTGGAACCTTGGAAAATTACGGGGGTGAGGTAAAAACAAAAGATCTACCCGGTTATCATTATATGATGATGATGCCCTATTATGATGACCCGGATGAACTGAAAGAATTCAATTCTTTTGAGGAAGGCTTGGAAATTATTCGGAAAAACCTTGAAAAAAAGAAAGGTAACACCTACAAAGTTTATGAGCAGGTATTTTTAAATAAAAAAATAGCCGTTTTTGGTGTCGCCCTTTGGGATGACGAAACAGGTGAAGCACATTTTCTGGAAACTGTGGGTGAAGGACATATTGCCAATCTACCTTATGAAATTATCCTTCAGGATAAAACAGCTACGATGCTGGCAGGTAAATACAGGATTGCATTATACTGGCCCGAACTAACTATGGGTACTTTTATGAAAATTAAAAGCACACCCGGTGAAATTGAAGATACAATGGAAGGACTGACGGTCAAATAAGGGATAGTTTACAATTTCCGGTCAGGATTATCTTTTAAAAAGTTTTTCCAGCTGCTGTATCCCTTTTTTGTTTGCGTGAGGTCGCCCTGGAAATAGTGACAAACGGCTGCGGCCAAACCATCGGTGGCATCTAAAAATGCGGGTTCTTTATCAAATTGAACCAGATTAGCCAGCATACCGGCCACTTGTTCTTTCGATGCATTGCCATTTCCGGTGATCGATTGTTTTATTTTTTTAGGAGAGTATTCAAAAATGGGTAATTCTTTAAACAGGCCTGCAGCCATGGCAACACCTTGCGCCCGCCCCAACTTCAGCATCGACTGAACGTTTTTTCCATAAAATGGCGCTTCAATGGCCAGTTCATCAGGATGGTATTCTTCGATCAGTCCCAACGTGCGTTCAAAAATCTTTTTTAATTTTAATGCATGATCATTGTATTTGCCCAGTTTGAGAATCCCCATAGTGATAAGTTGTATCTTGTTACCCTGTTGATGAATCAAACCGTAACCCATGATGGTGGTGCCGGGGTCAATGCCTAAAATGATGCGTTCGGAGCTCAATGAAATTGCCTTGATTATGCCAACAAAATTACAGAAAACAAATCGATATTAATTCGCATTTCTTTATGCACTTCATCTTGCTTTCATTATTCTGGTTACTGGTCTTCTTTTCAATGATGTACGTTCTTGTTATTGTAACCTTTACAATAGGTTGGCTCAGTACCAGAGAGTTTAAAACCAGATCCGCCTTAATACTGCCGGATGTAAGCGTTGTGATTGCCGTGCGAAATGAACAAAAGAACATCATGAGATTATTGAATGATCTCAGACAGCAGGATTTTCCCTTAAATCAGCTTGAAATATTGATCATAAATGACCATTCGGATGATGCTACTGTATTACTTATCGACGAATTTATGACTGAAAATAAAAACATCGATGTCAGGCTCATACATTCGAAAGGTGAAGGAAAGAAGTTTGCCCTTCGTGAAGGAATTCAAATGTCCAAACACGATTTGATCGTAACAACGGATGGTGATTGTTCCATGGGTTCTGCCTGGCTCAGGCGATTGGCCGAATTTTATATTGAAAAAAAACCAAAATTAATTGTTGGGCCAGTGGTATATGAAAAAAGGAAAGGTTTTTCACAACATTTTTATTGGCTCGATTTTATGAGTTTGGTAGCTTCGGGCGCTGGTTCGCTGGGTGCCGGATTGCCATTGATGGCGAATGGCGCCAGTCTGGCTTTTGAAAAACAAGCATTCCTGGATGTTGTCAAATCTCAATCCGGTAAGTCGTTTGCCTCTGGTGATGATGTTTTTTTATTGCATGCTGTTGCGGATCGATATGGTGCAAAGTCGATACATTTCCTAAAGGACCCATCAACTATTGTTCATACCAATCCGCCGGAAAATCTGGTGGCTTTTCTCTCCCAACGAAAGCGCTGGGCGTCAAAAGCAACAGACTATAGATCCTGGTGGGCTGTTATGGTTTCCATAATCGTGTTTGTGTTGAATTTCATGTTGGTGCTGGGGTTTTTTATGGCCTTTTATAAACCCTTATTTCTGATCATTTTTGGATTGTTTATACTGCTGAAAATACTGATTGACTTCCCATTAATGCACTATTTCGCTGAGTTTGTAAATAGAAAAAAGTCGGTTCCTTACCTGTTTCTGTTTGGATTCATTTACCCGTTTTATGTAGTTTTTACAGCAACGTCTTCCTTTTTTTTCAGGTATAAATGGAAAGGCAGGAATAGTCTCAGGTAAGTTTAATTTATGTTGACGAATAATTCTGCCAGCTTCAAATCTTCAGGAGAGGTAATTTTAATGTTTGAAGGTGCCCCGTCAAATAAATAAATTTGTTGCCCGGATGCTTCCAGAATTGTTGCATCATCAGTAAAACGTTTATTAAAAGGTTGCAGGTAGGCTTTTTTGATTAATGATGCGTGAAAAAACTGGGGTGTTTGTACTATTTTAAATACGTTTCTGTCTGCCGCCTTGCTTAATGAACCCGAAACTTCCCGTATTGATTCATTAATGGCTATGGCCGGAATGGCATTCCCTTTTTTAATGGCAATTTCAAATCCGGTATTCAATAATTCTTTTGTTATAAATGGCCTGACTGCATCGTGTATGGCAACAAGTGCATTATTGGGTATCATTGATAAACCTCTTTTCACCGAATGATATCGTTGTGGTCCACCTTCAATAATGTTGAGCGTTGCATGGAAATGATGTTTTTCACAGAGTTCTTTCCAAAAACTCATGTATCCGTTTGGGATCACCAGAGTAATTTGGTCAACAAGAGAGTTAGCCGAAAAAGCATCAATCGTATGCATCAGTATGGGCTTGCAGTTTAATTCAACAAACTGCTTTGGCACTTCCGATTTCATTCTGACACCCTTGCCTCCTGCAACGATCAAAATGTGTTTGTCCATATCCCATCTTTAATTAAGTATGTAAATTTAATAATTACCTGGCATAAAAAAACCCAGAAAAACATCCGGGTTTAAATTTCTTTAAATGATCAGCATGGCATCGCCATAGGTGAAGAATTTGTACTTCTTTTTAATGGCCACGTCATACACTTCCCTCATAAAATCATAATCCAGGTAGGCGGCGGTCATCATCATCATTGGTGACATGGGCAGATGAAAGTTGGTGATCAACGCATCAGCTGTTTTAAATTCGTAAGGAGGAAAAATGAACTTGTTGGTCCAGTTACTGTAAGGTTTGATCTCGCCCGTTATGGATACAGCTGTTTCAAGCGCTTTCATGCTGGTGGTGCCAACAGCACAAACACGATGTTTGTTCTTTTTGGCAGCATTGATAATATTTGCCGCCTTGGCTGTAATATAAAGTTCTTCTGAATCTACCTTGTGTTTGGTCAGGTCTTCCACTTCGATAGGCCTGAAATTTCCGAGTCCGGGATGCAATGTAATTTCTGCAAATTTAACCCCAAGGATTTCTAATTGTTTCATCAAAATTTTTGAAAAATGCATACCGGCTGTGGGTGCAGCAACTGCTCCCTCATACTTTGCATAAATGGTTTGATAACGTTTTTCATCTTCTGGTACCGTAGGCCGGTTATGAATTTTTGGTAATGGAGTTTCTCCCAGCGCCTTGATGGTCTTTTTAAATTCTTCGTAAGAGCCATCAAACAAAAAGCGCAAGGTTCTCCCGCGGGAGGTTGTATTGTCAATTACTTCCGCAACCAGCGATTCATCTTCACCGAAATATAGTTTATTTCCTATCCTGATCTTCCGGGCAGGATCTACCAATACATCCCACAACCGGCTTTCTTTATCAAGCTCACGAAGCAGGAATACTTCAATTTTAGCGCCTGTTTTTTCTTTTTCACCGTATAACCTGGCGGGAAATACTTTGGTATTGTTAATTACAAACACATCACCATCAGAAAAATACTCGAGAATGTCTTTAAAAACGCGATGCTCAATAGTCTTTTTCTTTCGGTCAACAACCATCATCTTCGATTCATCCCTGTTTTCTTTTGGATGGTTGGCAATAAGTTCATCTGGTAAATCAAACTTAAACTGTGATAATTTCATGTAATATATTTTGGATTTTTATCAGGAGCTGAGAAATTAAACTTCCAAACGAGCCCCCTTTATTTTAAAAAGCCTGCAAAGATACAAAAAAAAGGGGAGTTTGTCAAGGGATGTATTATTAAAAATAAGAAAATCAGGCAATTAAAACTATTATTCAGCGACAGATTCTGTTTGTTCCAGTACTTTTTGTTTGAATTCGTCTAATGTAAAGGCATTTGCGACTGTATATGCACCTATCGCTGTTCTTCGTAAATCAGTTAAATAGGCACCATTATTCAATGATCTTCCAAAATCATGAACCAGTGACCGGATATAGGTTCCTTTGCTACATGTTACACTAAAATCAATATTGGGCAAGCCGATATGGTGCAACTCGAATGTATCAATTTGAACCTTTCTGGATTTTAAAACTACATCCTCTTTTTTTCGCGCATGCTGAAACGCTCTTTTACCATCAATTTTAATAGCCGAGTAAATAGGCGGCACCTGCTCAATTGATCCTACAAACTGTTTGCTGGCTTCAATTAACGCTTCATTCGTTAAATGGCTGGTGTCAAAATAGGCGTTAGGTGCTGTCTCACCATCGAAGGAAGGTGTTGAAACGCCCATTTTCATGCTGCCCACATAGGTTTTATCCATCCCCTGGTATTCATCGATTTTTTTAGTGAGTTTTCCGGTACAGATAATGAGGAGGCCGGTGGCCAGTGGGTCAAGCGTTCCCGCATGCCCAACTTTCAGTTTCTTTAAATTATATTGTTTCCGTATAAAAGACCTCAGCAAATTTACTACATCAAAAGAAGTCCATGTAAGTGGTTTATCGATCAGCAGCATTTCTCCTTCAACGAAATTGAAAATATGTTCTTTTTCCGGCATGAGCTTATAATAAACCGACGATGATGGCAAGGGAGCCGATTACAAAAGTATATATAGCAAAGTAAATGAGTTTGCCTTTATTCACGATTTTGATCATCCATTTACAGGCAAAAAGCCCGGATATAAACGCCGCAAAAAATCCAACAATTAATGGTAAAATACCTATGCCCGAACTAACTGCTGCATCAGTGCTTAGCAGGCTTTTTGCATTGGCCCCGATAATAGGTACCAATACCATGAGAAATGAAAAGCGGGTGATGAGTTCTTTTTTATTTCCAATGATTAGTCCTGTGGAAATAGTAGCTCCCGACCTTGAAATTCCCGGAAGCACGGCAAGCGCCTGTGCGATTCCAATGATAAAAGCATCGAGAAAACGTATATTTCTCGTATTGGATTTTACTAATATCGTGATGGCAAGCAAAGCAGATGTAATGAGTAACATCGATCCGACAAAAACAATATTTCCGTTGAAGAACCGTTCCGCTTCGTCCATAAAAAATACCCCAACAATTAAAACGGGGATCATTGAAACGATCAGCTTAAAAACATAAAGTGTTTCATCGTTCAGTTCAAACCTGAACAATCCTTTGAGGATTTGCCAGATATCCTTCCAAAAAACAACAATAGTGCTCAAAACGGTGGCCCCGTGAACTACCACAGTAAAAATCAGGCTTTTTTCAGGATTGATGTTGAGCAGGTATTTGCCCAGTTCAAGATGTCCGCTGCTACTTACCGGCAAAAATTCTGTAAGGCCCTGCACTAAACCAAGAATAATTGCTTCAAGCCAGTTCATAATTGCTATTCCGGAAAATTAATAAGATGATTTGGGTCGCCACATGATGGCAAAAATTTCAACCACCAGGCCTGCGAGGATGATAATAGGCGCTAGGGTAAGTCGTTGGAAGTTAAAAATGGCATAATTAAATTCCTGCGGATTTTCAGATTCTCCACCAATCATCAATAAGAAACCTATTGCAATAAGCAGTAAACCAATAATAAGGATGAAATAATTCTTTTTACTGAATGCAAATTGTTTTTCTTCGTCAGCTTTATTTTTAACCTGGTTTGCCATTGTTTAATTTTTTGCCAAATGTACAAGATTTATTTTTTCTGATAATCATTGAGGTTCAATATATTGATGTAGCATACCGGCTTTTTAACAAAAGTTATGATTAGCCGTATAGTCGTTCAGTGCGCATTCGCAAGTACTTATTAACGGCGAAATACGTTGAAATGCCAACAAACAGCATTCCTATGATCAAAATAATGGCAAACAAGAATACAATCAGTTCCGGGCCAATAAGCACAGCTAGTTCAGGTATATTGCTTTTAAGTGCCGTTATGATGATGGAAATAAGCAGCATTGTAATCACGGCACTAATTACGCCTTGCAACAAACCTTTTAAAATAAACGGACGCCTAATGAATTGTTCCGTAGCACCAATTAACTGCATGCTTCTGATGGTAAATCGTTTCGAATACACCGATAAACGGATGGTGTTGTTAATTAAAGCCATGGCGATGAAAAGCAGCAATAAACTGAATCCCAGTAAAATCAGACTAATTCTTCTCACGTTTTTATTAATGATGTGCACGAGCGATTTTTGGTAATACACTTCCTTCACGTAATCATTCGCCAATATAGTTTCTTCAATAACAGCAAGGCTGTCATTGTTAGCCCAGTCAGCATGAAAACGAATATCAATAGAAGGCAACAGCGGATTTTCCTCTTCGCCTAAAAAACCTGTGAATTCCTCTCCCAGCATGTCGGTTAAACGTTCCGAAGCCTCCTCTTTGGTAATATATTCAGTTGTTTTAACAAAAGGTTCCAGGTCAAGGGTTTTTTGAAGATATAATATGTCGGCTTCTTTGACTCCCGGTTTGATGATGATCTCAAAACCAATATTCTCCTTGATATAATTTGACAGCGAGTTGGCCTGTAAAACGATCAATCCAAGAATACCCAACGTAAACAACACCAGTGTAATACTGATAACTGATGTAATATACGAACTGTTAATTCGCTTCTTATAATATGTGTCTTCTTTTGCCGGCATATGGAAAACAAAATTAGTGAAATGTTGATATCATTTGCAGTATAACTTTGTTAAGAATCACAATGAAAAAAAGAGCTGGTCTATAAATGGCATCTTTTATTAATTTCGCAGCTTAATTTAATACTGCAACAGTTGGCTAACAAACTGTTGAATACGAAATAAATAGTTTCATATATGGGATACGATTTCGGGAAGATCGAAAGGAAATGGCAGAAATTCTGGAAAGAAAATAAGACCTTTAAAGCGGAGAACAGTTCTGACAAACCGAAATATTATGTGCTGGATATGTTTCCTTATCCTTCAGGAGCAGGCCTGCATGTAGGCCATCCGCTAGGATATATTGCTTCGGATATTTATGCGCGTTATAAAAGGCATGAAGGTTATAATGTGCTGCACCCTATGGGATACGATGCTTATGGTCTGCCCGCAGAACAATACGCCATTCAAACCGGAACGCATCCTGAAGAAACTACCAACAAGAATATAAAAAGGTACCGCGAACAATTAGATAAAATTGGTTTCTCCTATGATTGGGATCGGGAAGTGCGCACCTGCGACCCACATTACTATAAATGGACGCAATGGACATTTATTCAGTTGTTCAATTCGTGGTATAATAATAAAACTTATAAAGCGGAATCTATTGAAACGCTGATAACACATTTTGAAAGGGATGGTTCCACCGGTATTGATGCAGCTACTGATCTGCTTGAAACATTTACTGCAGAAGATTGGAAAAGCATGAGCGAAAAAGCGCAGCAGGAATTGCTAATGCATTATCGTCTGGCTTATTTGTCTGATACGATGGTCAACTGGTGCCCGGCATTAGGAACCGTGCTGGCTAATGATGAGGTGAAAGATGGTTTTTCAGAACGTGGTGGCCACCCGGTTGAGAAAAAACTGATGAAACAATGGTCGCTAAGAATCACGGCCTATTCGCAACGACTGTTAGATGGACTTCAAACAGTTGATTGGAGCGAAAATGTAAAGGAAATTCAACGGAACTGGATAGGTAGAAGTGAAGGAGCTTCCGTTAGATTTAAAATCAAGGATCACGATCAGTTGATAGAAGTCTTCACAACCCGGCCCGATACGCTTTTAGGCGCAACATTTATGGTGCTAGCACCCGAACACGAGCTTGTTGAGCAAATTGTAACCGATGATAAAAGGGAAAAGGTGATGGAATATATCACTTATGCCAAAAACCGCTCTGAACGCGACCGGATAACCGAGGTGAAAACAATAACCGGTAAATTTACAGGCGCCTATGGGATCAATCCGTTAAATGGTGAAGCTATACCCATCTGGATAGCTGATTATGTACTTTCCGGCTATGGTACCGGCGCTATTATGGCGGTTCCGGGCCACGATAGCCGTGATTTTGCATTCGCCAAATATTTTGATCTGCCTATTATTCAAGTGGTGGCACAGAAAGATGAACAACCTTCGGATCCAAAAAACTGGGACGATTCATACGATGCGAAAGAAGGCATCATGATCAATTCCGGTTTTATTAATGGATTGGAGGTGAAAGAAGCTATTGCTGCCACGATCAAGGAAATTGAAAAAATGGGCATTGGCTATGGCAAAATAAATTACCGTTTACGCGATGCCATTTTCAGTCGTCAACGTTATTGGGGCGAACCATTTCCTGTGTATTACAAAGATGGCATGCCTTATACTCTTGATGAAAGTGAATTGCCTCTGGAATTACCACCGGTTGATAAATTCTTACCTACCGAAGCAGGCGATCCACCTTTAGCTCGG
>PKSW01000243.1 GCA_002869465.1 Marinilabiliales bacterium | reverse complement strand
CCGATTTTCAAAATTATATCCGGTATTCGCAAGTTCTGGCAGGATCACCAGTTCTGCATCTTGTGATTTTTCTAAAAATGATTGAACAAGTTGAATATTTGAATGAATATCAGCAAACTTTGGCTGAAATTGAATAATTGCTGTTTTTAACATACGTTTTATTTATTGGCCGATTCAATATAATCTTTCATCATAAGCAAAGTTTTATAGGGTCCATCTACAATAAACATATTGACAACCCAAGCCGGAATAGCCCCAGCTGGGTCAACGGCGTATGAATACTCTATATTAACTTTTTCTTCGGTAATTTGATATATATGCCATTCTCCTTTTGAAACTGGCATCCGTATAATTCCTTTCTTTTCAGGAAGATAATCAGGAACTCCATCAATTACAAGCGTAGCAGTATCTCGTGTTGGTGACCAGTAAACATGAATATGGTTGATGATGTCCCGATTTGCAAAAGGCCAGGGAGTATTTGCCACGGAATACACATAAGTCTCATCTTCGGATACTATTGACAGTAATCTNTTTACGGTCCATTGATCATAATTATCAATGTCCAGAAGTACATGAATAATATTTTCAACGGTTGTATACATGGATGATAAAGCTTTGAATTCTTTTAACTTCATACCTTTCATTTGTCGGGTATAAATTTTTATTCCATCTTTATCTTTAGCAAGTTCCCAACCTTCTTCATCAAATACTGTTTGAGCAAAATTGAATTTTACAAGGGAGAGTAAAATCAATATAACAAATCCAATTCTAAGATAGGAATGATTTGTGAATGCATTATTCCATTTAGAAATCATTTAATTCTTCATTTTCAATATTTTCTTTTTGTTTTCTTCTATAAATACGGATGATATTGCTGGCTATTTCTTCGATTGGTTTTGCTGTTACTTTAACCAGTGACCAGCCAGGTTGTGAATTGTAAAGTGTATGAGCATAATGGAGTTCTTTTTTCACATTATCATAGCTGGAGTATTTTTGCGCCAGACCTTTTAAATATTCATTTCTTACATTTCTTAAGCGCGATAATGCACTGGCGTTGGTTGTGAGACAAAAAACCCTTTCAGGAGGTATCTCATATACACTCTGTGGCAGGGGCATTCCCATTACAACCGGAATATTTGCTACCAGCCAACCTTTGTATGCTAAATAAATACTTAAAGGCGTTTTAAAAGTTCTTGAAACACCTAGTAAAACAATTTCAGCAGCATCCAGGTTGTCTGCCGCTGCACCATCGTCATGTTTTATTGCAAAGTCAGTCGTTTCAATTCGCCGGAAATATGATTTGTTCAGACGGCTGAATAAGCCAGGTTCTTCAATTGGTGTAGCATGCAGGAAATTAGCAAATCGATTCAGAACAGGACCTAACAAGTTGATGACTTCGATATCATGCAAGCGTCCTTCGTACCAAATATATTCACTGAACTGATGTTGCACAAAAGAATGAATGATCAGGCCTTCTGTCACGCTGGCCAATTGAATAATTTCGTCAATCTCTGCGATAGAAGAAATGCCTGTTTTAAGGTGTACTTCAGTATCCCTGTTACTGAATTGTACCAGGGTAACTTTTACTGCAAGATCTACTGTTCTCCCGGTTCCATCGGATATGGCATATATATGATACAATCGTCTTTTTTTTTAAACTGAAACGCCAAAGTTTCTTAAGGCATCATTTAAAGAAGTTTTTTTATCAGTTGATTCTTTTCTTTTACCAATAATTAAAGCACACGAAACATTATAATTGCCTGCTGGGAATTCTTTTTGATAACTGCCCGGAATAACTACTGAACCCGGGGGGACATATCCTTTAAATTCCTCTGGCTCACTTTTGCTAATATCAATTATTTTTGTTGATTGCGTGATAACAACATTAGCTCCCAATACAGCTTCTTTTCCAATACGAACTCCTTCAACCACAATGCTTCTGGAACCAATAAAACAATCATCTTCAATAATGACGGGTGCTGCCTGAACAGGCTCAAGTACACCTCCTATACCTACCCCACCGCTTAAATGCACGTTTTTGCCAATCTGAGCACATGATCCTACTGTCGCCCAAGTGTCAACCATAGTGCCTGTATCAACGTAGGCACCTATATTAACATAAGATGGCATTAATATAACGTTGGGAGCAATATATGAACCGTATCGGGAAACTGCATTCGGAACGACTCTTATATTTTGTTCTGCGTAGTTTCTTTTTAAGGGTATTTTATCATGAAATTCAAAGATGCCTACTTCGGATACGGTCATTTTTCGAATTAAAAAGTACATGATTACAGCTTTTTTCACCCAATCATTCACTTTCCATGAAACATTAACCGGTTCAGCTACTCTGATATTACCTTTGTCTAACAGCGCTAAAGTTTCTTCAATAGCCGCTGAATACTCTTTGTGCTGGAGTAGTGTTCTGTTTTCCCATGCCAAGCTTATTAATTCTTCCAGTTCTTTCATCGCTTTTTTCTTGAATTGATAAAAATATTAAAAATCAACATATTAAAAAATACTATTTTTGCCGATTGAATCTATGGGACGAATATTGGCTATTGATTACGGGCAAAAAAGGGTTGGAGTTGCTGCCACTGACGAATTACAGATTACGTCAAATGGAATTGACACTGTGCGCACAGTCGATATCTGGCAATTCCTCGAGGATTTTTTAAAAGATTATGATGTTGATGCCATTGTTGTTGGAGAGCCTAAGGATATGATGAACCAACCATCAGATGCTAGCAGATTTATCGAGCCTTTTGTTAAAAAGCTTGTGAAAAAATATCCAAGATTGAAGGTGGAAAGATTTGATGAAAGGTTTACTTCGAAAATGGCTTTTGATGCCATGATAGAGGGTGGATTAAGTAAAAAGAAAAGACAGAATAAAGCTTTGGTAGATAAAGTGAGTGCCACTTTGCTATTGCAATCATATCTGAGTTCAAAAGAAATAAGGAAGTAGTTATGATTTTACCGATCACAGCATATGGTCACCCGGTTTTAAAAAAGAAGGGTGAAAAAATAAACCAAGATTATCCTGATTTAATCAAACTCATTGAAGACATGTTTGAGACCATGTATTTTTCAAAAGGCGTTGGGCTGGCAGCGCAGCAAATCAACAGGGCGATCAGGTTATTTGTTATTGATGCCACACCTTATGAAGAAGAATATCCGGAAACAAAAGATTTTAAAAGGATATTTATAAACGCCGAAATTGTGGATGAGGAGGGTGAACTGATTGAAATGGAAGAAGGTTGCCTGAGTGTTCCTGAAATCAGGGAATATGTGCGAAGGCCTGATACAGTCTACCTGAGCTATTATGATGAGCAATTTAATTTTCATGAGGCTGAAAAATTTGATGGATTGATCGCCCGGATTATCCAACATGAATTTGATCATACAGATGGTCTCGTATTTATTGAAAGATTGCCCCAAATAAAAAAGGTACTTCTGAAAAGGAAATTAAACGATATTTCTTCAGGAAAAATTGATCCAGGCTATAAAATGATTTACCCGAAGAAAAAAGGAAAAAAGTAATTTTGTATATTGTTGTTTAAAATTTTAAGAGAAATGAGAAAGTATTGTTTGATGATGGCCATTGTGATCCTTGGCTTTTCATGTTCCGGTCCCCAAAAAGGAAGTAGTAAGAACAATCTAACAGATTCAATTGCTTCGATGGAAGATAAATTGTATAACAGCCGGGATGTGCAAGTCAGCATAGAGGAAGCAACAAATTTAATTGCGATGTACAAGCAATTTGCAGATGAATTCCCTGATGACTCACTGGCACCGCTTTATCTATTCCGCGCATCTGATCTCTCTATGAATCTGCAACGCCCAAAGGAAACCATCGCATTATTCGATGCATTGCTGGAGAATTATCCTGATTATGAAAAAACGCCATCAGTTTTATTTTTAAAAGCCTTCGTTTATGAAGACCAACTGAGGGATCTTGATCATGCCAGGATGTATTACGAGGAATTTATCGAGAAATATCCGGATAGTGATTTTGCAGACGACGCAGAGATGTCATTAAAAAATTTAGGAAAAACACCAGAGGAATTAATTTTGGAGTTTGAGAAAAATCAATAAAAAAAAGCGGCTCTTGCCGCTTTTTTTTCTAAATATGTTTGTTATTAAAACCCAAAGGTGACACCAAATTTTATAGCGGATAATGTTCCATATCCAACTTCTGCAAATAAGCCAAAAGATTCACTAAACATCATTCTTCCGCCTACATAAACTTCACCGTATGGACTAACTTTAGCCTTATTAACATAATTTAAAGTACCTTGGTCCCATTGATATTGGGTCCAGAACCGCATTCCTGCTCCAACTCCACCATATGCGTCCCACTTGTCACTTTCAAACGCATGAACATGCCAGGTGGCACGTGGTCCTATGGTAAACTGACTATAATGATAATCGTAATTCGTGGTATAATATGAACCTGACCAACTTGAGTATTTATAGGCCATAATACCTCCGAATGATACAAGACCTATATCACCTGTTGGTATGACACCATATTCACCACTTACATTCACTGATGGTATCCATCCATCCGAAGATAAACCACCAATTCCTGCATTAAAGAGCAAATCACCTTTATTAAAAACATGTTGTGAATGCAATGATAAAGAGAGTATTCCAACCAGCAAAAAAATCATAATTTTTTTCATAACAATATTTATTTTTAGTTATTTGGATTAAAATTGGGGGCAAATATACAATTTTAGAAATTGATATTTATCAACCCTATTATTATAGTTTCACAGTTATACCCAGGGTAAAAGAAGCCCCTGTTGTTTTCGTACCACTAACACTTGTTACCCCAATTTCAGAATTCAAGGCTAAATTACCATTGAAATAATACCTGATCCCTGCCCTGGCATCAAATACGAATTTAAACCCATTTGAATAATACTCGTTAAAGGCTTCCATTTCTTCTGAAGTTGTCATATAGCCGGATCCCATTTTTACTCCCGCGTAGAAATCCCAAGAACTGGGCAAGTTCATTACCTGATTGAAGTGATAATCAATAACCGCCTGTGCAGAAATTAAACTGGGCTTTCCGACAACCTCTTGCGACGCAAAGTATCTCCAGTTAATATCAAACCCGGCACTTAGGTTGTCAATGATAAAAAAATCCATTCCAAGATGAACTGGAATAAGATTAAGCCCCCCACTTCCTCCGAAAATTCCTGTACCAATATTTAATTGAGAATTGCCTTTCAAAGTGGGTGATTCTTCCTGTGCATAACTCAGAATAAATGCACAACTAAGCGATAAAATTAAAACGATCTTTTTCATAATTTGCTTGTTTTATTTAAAATTTATTTTGCGTAACTAATTGCCCTAGTCTCACGAATTACCGTAATTTTTATCTGTCCCGGATAGGTCATCTCTTCCTGGATTTTTCTCGATAATTCATATGAAATCTTATCCGCTTCAGCATCGCTCACTTTATCTGCTCCAACAATTACCCTTAACTCACGTCCTGCCTGAATGGCGTATGTTTTCACAACACCAGGGTATGTTAATGCTAGCTCTTCCAGTTTTTTCAGCCTTTGTATGTATGCTTCAACAACTTCCCGCCTTGCTCCTGGTCGTGCACCCGAAATAGCATCACAAACCTGAACAATGGGAGCTATTAATGACTCCATTTCAACTTCATCGTGGTGGGCACCAATACCATTACTTACTTCAGGTTTTTCCTTGAACTTTTCAGCCAGTTTCATTCCGAGAATCGCATGAGGAAGTTCAGTTTCATTTTCAGCGATTTTTCCAATATCGTGCAGCAATCCAGCCCGCTTTGCTTTTTTAGGATCCAATCCTAATTCAGAAGCCATAGTTGCGCATAAGTTGGCTACTTCTATAGAGTGAGCCAATAAGTTCTGCCCGTAAGAAGCGCGGTATTTCATCCGGCCGATGAGTTTGATCAGTTCGTGGTGCATATTGTGAATACCCAAATCAATAACGGTTCTTTTTCCGGTCTCAAGTATTTCCTGATCCACTTCTTTCTTTGTTTTACTTACTACCTCTTCGATGCGAGCCGGGTGAATTCTTCCATCAGAGACTAGTTTTTGCAACGAGAGCCTGGCCACTTCTCGTCGTATCGGGTCGAATCCTGACAGCAGAATCGCGTCAGGGCTGTCATCTATGATGATCTCAATACCGGTTACTGCTTCCAGAGCCCGGATGTTCCTTCCTTCACGCCCGATAATCCTTCCTTTTATTTCGTCGCTGTCAATATTAAAAACCTAAACCGTATTCTCAATAGCATGTTCCGCAGCTGTACGCTGGATGGTTTCAATCACGATCTTTTTTGCTTTCCGATTGGCAGTTAATTTGGCTTCATCGATTATTTCCCTTACCAGCACCATTGCCTCAGCATTGGCTTCTTCTTTAAGCGATTCAACTATTTGGGCTTTTGCTTCTTCAGCTGAAAGGTTACCAACAGTTTCCAATAATTTAATCTGCTCGCCATGCATGCGATCCACTTCCTGTTGCTTTTTATCCAGTATTTCTAATTGACTATTCAGATTTACCTTTAAAGCATCAAGTTCTTTTTGTTTTCGCTGGTTTTCTTCAAATTTTTGAGATAATGTGACTTCCCTCTGGCGGGCTTTATTTTCAGCTTTTTGAATCATGCTGTTTTTCTCAGCCACTATTTTTTCATGCTCACTTTTTAATTGAAGAAATTTTTCTTTGGCTTGTAAAATTTTTTCCTTTTTTAGAACCTCCGCTTTAGCCTCAGCTTCTTCAAGAACCTCTCTGCTTTTTTTCAAAACGGAACTTCTCATTACTGTGGTTGCTATTACCACCCCGATCGCTATACCTGCGACGGCAACAGCAATCAATATAAGTATGTACATAATGTTTAATTTATCGGCTGGCTTGAAATAAAAAGCCCGCAATAATCCAAGGGTTTAGTAAACCCCGATTCGACACGTTTAGGGCTGCCTAAATTTTCGAACTACCAGTGTCCTCAATAAAGAGAATCCCAGTTAGGTAAACAGGTCTGTCCTACAATTTAATGAGCTTATCCCTAATTGTTGTAGTGTTGAGTTTACAAACAGTTTGGATTACGCGGGCAATATTAATTTAAGAACGCTTTATACTTCTTTCAGATAAGTTGATAAAACTCCATCTATTTCAGATAATTTTATTTCCAAATCTTTATTTCTGAATGACTTTTCTTCTTCCAGACGTATTGAATTCGCTGAAGTTTGAAGAGCTATCATGGCAAACAAATCTTGTTGATCTTTGTATTCAAACGCTTTTGAATAGTCCAATATTGTTTGATTTACATATTCCGCGGCTTTCCTTACAGTTTCTTCTTCTTCCGGTTTTACACTCAACCTGTAAGGTCTGCCGGCAATCGTGATTTTTATATTCTGATTCGCTTCCATTTAATCCCTTGCAAACTTTTATTAACGACTTAAAACATCAATACACAAATCTATTTCTTTTATCAAACTATCAATCTTTTTCTTGCCTTCCTCAACACCAAATTCTATTTCAAGCGTGTTTGCCAGTGTATATTTAAATAATTCGTTTTTATTAGTTTCCAATTCTTTTGTTAAATTGTTCACTTTTTCAGTTAACAAAGATAACTTTTCATTTAATGTCTGACTTTCCGTTTTCAATCGTGAATTATTTTCAATTAATTTCCTAACTTTATACTCAATACCGGAAATTAATATTTGTTCTTTTGCCATTGAAAACTTGTAATCAGTAAAGCAAAAATAAGCTTTCTGAATGAATTTGGCAAATACTATTTTATTTATCAAAAATCTGTCAGGTATTTTGTTTATTTTATTGATTTATATTCATGAATGAGGAATTTTTAATATACCTGTGGCGTTATAAACTGTTCAAAACAGATCAATTATTCGTCCATGAAACCGACGAAAAAATACAAATTATCCACCCCGGAAGCAGAAACCAGGATAGCGGTCCGGATTTTTTTAATGCAAAAATAAAAATCGGTAATACCATCTGGGCTGGAAATATTGAAATCCATGTTAAATCGTCTGATTGGAAATTACATAAGCATCAAAATGACCCCTCATATGATAATATTATTCTACATGTTGTATACACCGATAATGAACCTGTTTACCGGATGAACGGAGAAAAAATACCAACAATTGTCTTAAAAGGCTTGTTTGACCCGCAAATATTAAATACCTATCAATCTTTTTTAAATAATGCCAACTGGATACCTTGTGAACAACAGCTACATCAAATCGATCATTTTGCGCAGTTTACGTGGTTTGAGAGTCTTTGTATAGAGCGATTGGAAAGCAAAGCCCTAGGAATTGCCAAACAATTACAATTGACTCAGCAGGACTTCATGGAAATCTTTTACAGGCAACTTTGCCGTAATTTTGGTTTTAATACGAATGCAGATGCTTTCGAATTGTTGGCAAGGTCGCTTCCTTTTCAAATAATTAGCAAACATATTGACAGGATCGACCAGTTAGAAGCTATGATATACGGACAAGCTGGTATGCTTGTTAAAAATTATAAGGATAATTATCCGAAAGCATTACAAAAAGAATACGCTTTCTTATCAGAAAAATATGGATTGATAGCTTTGAATCCAAAAATCTGGAAATTCCTCAGAATGAGACCTTCCAATTTCCCAACCACCAGGTTATCTCAATTTGCAAGGTTGTTGCAGTCCACATCAGGTTTATTAACGAAAATGTTGGAATTCAACCGGCTCAGTGATTTGATGACATTGTTTAAAGTGAAAGCGAATAAATATTGGCGTGATCATTCGGACTTTGACCGGATATCCAAACCAAAAAGCACCCAACTTGGAAAGAGTTCGACGGACCTGATCCTTATTAATACAGTTATTCCTTTTACTTTTATCTATGGAAAGATTTTCGAACTGGATGAAATTCAGGATAAATCACTCTTATGGTATGAGCAAATACCAGCTGAAAAAAATTCATTGACCAGAAAATTTTCATCCATTGGTTTAAAAATAGAAAACGCCAAACAGTCGCAAGCTGCTATTCATCTCAAAAAACACTATTGTGACAATAAAAGATGCCTTAGCTGCAGGTTCGGTCATGCATTGATAAGCAGGAATATGTAGATTGCACCATTAGTTTTGCTAAATTTGTAATATGTTTTATTTTAAATAAACCGTTGTGGATAAAGATAGTGCAAGAAATTTGATCTTGGCAGGTATTTACCTTATAGGAATTGTCCTAACAGGTATTTTTGGCTTTATGCTGATTGATGATTTTAGCCTTATCAATGCGATGTATATGACGGTTATTACTGTTTCGACAGTTGGTTTTAGAGAAGCTCAACCATTGTCAGATGGCGGAAAACTGTTTACTTCTTTTTTAATACTGGCTAGTCTCGGTGTGTTAACTTATTTTATCACATCGATAACTCAAAGCTTATTTAAAAGTCAAATGAGTTTTTTTTATCCTGGTTTTAGCAAACGAAAAAAAAATGCAAAAATGGAAAATCATGTTGTTGTTGTTGGCTACGGCCGTAATGGTGATCAGGTTGTAAAAGAATTAATGGCATTTGGTTCTAATGTTGTTGTGATTGACGAGAACCATGAAATCGTTATCAATAATATTGGCAGGCCTATCAGGTTTATTGAAGGTAATGCAACGGATGATGAAATTTTAATTAAAGCTGATGTAAAATCGGCAAGGGCATTAATTACAACTCTGCCTAACGATGCTGATAATCTTTTCGTTGTGCTAACAGCCAGGGCGCTGAATCCGGCATTAAAAATCATCAGCCGTGCCTCAAGCGATAGTGCGGAGAAAAAGTTAAGAATGGCCGGAGTTGACAGCGTAGTGCTACCTGAACGGGTGGGCGGCGCTCATATGGCCACACTTGTAGCACAACCCGATATTGTTGAATTTTTGGAGCACCTTACGTTACACAGCGACACACCCACTCAACTCATGGAAATAGCCTGCCATGAATTACCTGAGGGCATGAGAAACAAACCGATCAGGGATTTTGCTATTCGCAGAAAGTCAGGTGCCAACATTATCGGTATGAAAACTGCCCAAGGTGAGTTGATCATGAATCCTTCACCTGACACCAAGCTTATACCAGAATCAAAACTGTTTGTACTTGGCACCATTGAACAAATTGATGATTTGAAGGAATTACTGCAAGAAGAATCTTAACAATTCAATACACTTTCATTTCATTATTACTAAGGCATAATTTTTGTATCAATCGAAATAAAAAAAGCATATGAAATCAAGACTTATCATTTCAATTTTAATCATTATAGGTGTTATAATGATTTCAAACCAAGGCTGTAATAAAGATGATTCGCCTGATACCGTAGAGTACATAATCAAGGTGGATAGCATTGTACATCCCGATACAATTAATTCTACGGACCTTTTTGAAGTTAACTTTTATGGGAAAGTTGGAGATAATGACTGTTTCGAATTTACAAAATTTTCGCCGGCATTTGGTGCTGATTTTATTAATGTAACTTTGTATGGCACTGAAACAATCAAAAATGATTGCGCTGGTGGTCCAGTATATCTAAACGGACAAGGCGCATCTTTTGCGGATATGACTCCCGGTGAATGGACATTTAATGTTTTCCAGCCTGAAGGTGTGCCACCGATTGAATCCAAAGTTTATGTAAAATAACCATGTCAATAATTCATGATTAAGCTACTCAGAATTCCTCTAACATTTGCTATTGTTTTATATTTTTTGGCAGGACAATCCCAAATATTATATTGGGGATTAACCAATAAAGGAGGTGAGTACAACGTGGGCACCATTTTTTATACAGATAAATTTGGTGATGAACAACAAACCATTCACTCCTTTCAGTATAATGATGGTGACAGCCCTATCGGTAGCCTGGTTTTAGCTTCAGATGACAACTTATATGGCACTACACCTGGTGGTAATACAGATTACGGGGTGATCTTTATGTTTGACGACAATCAGTATCACTATCAGAAAATGTTCGAGTTTAATGGCGGAACTGAAGGATTCCAACCAACCGGACAATTGGTAAGCTACGGTAATGGAAAATTATATGGAATGACAAGAAATGGTGGAGAAGGTTTATCGGGTGTTATTTTTGAATATGTTCCTGGTGCTTCTGAAATAAGTGTAAAAAAATATTTTACCGGAATGGATGGTGCATATCCAGAAGGCGGTTTAACAATTGGTGCAAACAATTTATTATATGGCCTTACAAGCTATGGAGGAGATAACAATGCAGGTGTATTGTTTGTATTCGATCCGCAAACAGGCGATTATGAAAAGATATATGATTTTATTCCTGCAAACGGTATGACTCCTGTATGCAATCTACTTCAAGCCTGGAATGGAAAGCTTTATGGTGTAACACCCAAAGGTGGCACGTTTAACGCTGGTGTGTTATTTGAATATGATATTACGAGTGAGACATATACAAAACTTATCGATTTTGATGGACAAAATGCGGGAAGTGAACCCTTAGGAAGTCTTGTGGAAGCAGACAATGGCCTGTTGTACGGAATGGCGATGAAGAATGAGATTTCGGGCAACGATTCTTATGGCACCATCTATTCATATGATATAACAAATTTCCAAATCCATAAAATATTCACCTTCGATGGATTGAACGGCGCTAATCCAACAGGCAGTCTCATTGAGATGGAAGTTAGTAAACTGGCAGGGGTGACTGATAAGGGGGGCTCTTCAGATGACGGCGTAAGATTTGAATTTGACATTATCAACAACACATACACAAAGAAACTGGACTTTAATGGCGAAAATGGAAGCCAGCCCATTTATGGAAGCCTGGTAAAGGTGTATTATATGGATATTGCAGAAGAACAATTATACCGTAATATTGAAATCTATCCTAATCCTGCCAATAATTATATGCTGATCAGCTTTAAGTGTGACATCGAATCATTTGAATATGTTTTATTAAACTTGGAGGGAAAATTGATTGAACAGAGCACTGTTGAAGGAAAGCATGTTCAAATTATTACGAAAGGAATACCATCAGGCACATACCTGCTTCAAATAAAATCGAACGGAACAATGATTTCTAAGAAAGTAATAATCAGGTAAAAAAAAGAGCCCCCTATTGAAGGCCCTTTTTTGATATTTTAGTTAATTACTGTGTTCTTAGTTTTGTTACCTGGTCTTTTTCATATACATACAGGTATTTTCCATCTTCTTTTTCAAAAGATGTTAT
>PKSW01000244.1 GCA_002869465.1 Marinilabiliales bacterium | reverse complement strand
GCAGTTGAGATAATTTTAAGGTCTTTTGCACTGAATAAACCTGTGGTTACTGGAACAACGGGATGGTACGATCAACTGGAAATGGTCAGGAAAAAATGCACAGAAATGGAGGCAACACTTTTTTATGCGCCCAATTTTAGCATCGGGGTCAATATCTTTTTTAGAATCAACCGGGAACTGGCCCGTATCATGAATCAGGTAGACGGATACAAAGTGAAAGTTAAAGAAACACATCATATCCAGAAGATTGATGCGCCCAGTGGCACGGCCATAAAAGTTGGAGACGATATTATTCTGTACTTGGATAGTTTAAAATTATGGGTAAACAAAACGTCAGATGATCCATCTGAATTATCCATCATTTCTAAAAGAAAAGGAAAAGTAACCGGCAAGCATAAAGTGAGTTATAAGTCGGATGTTGATAAGATTGAACTCATTCATAAAGCGAAAAACAGAGCGGCTTTTGCGCAGGGGGCTCTGCTGGCGGCCGCATTTGTAAAAGATAAAAAAGGTATTTTTACCATGGAAGATCTGCTCAACTATTAAAACTATGAGAATAATTACAACATTCGTCACATTATTGATGCTAGGATTTTTATTCTTTTCCTGCAAGGGGACAAAAAAAACAACAGAGGCCAACCAAATCGTAAAACCCGCGTCAGATAAAATTAGTTTATATACGCTTCCATCGGATAGCCTGAAAACCGATTATTTCAATATTGATTCCATTGCCATGAAAGATCAGACTCTTTTTGTATTTATCACATATAGTGGTGGATGCGGCGATGTAAAGTTTGAAATGTTTTATAAACCTCAGTTTTTAACTGTTATGCCACATCGCAATTCATTACTGCTAAAATTGACCGATGATGATCCCTGTCGCGAACTGATTCAAAAAAAACTCACTTACGACTTATCCATATTCAATGCTGAAGCGCAATCAGGTGGTGTGGTTTTCAATCTGGATAAGTATGAATTTATGTATACAATCTCAGAAGAATAATGAGGGTCAATGGCTTCTTATATTTTCCCATGTCATATTTGTCAAATCCATTAACAAATCTTATTAGTTTTGCCGCTTCATTCTTAACAAAATTTAACTTGAATATTAGCTGATCAAAGTTATCTTGCAAATAATTTTAAAACGGAAACATGCTTTCATTATTTATTTTATTACCCCTGTCGTTTACAATACCAACCATCTTTGCCTGGTTGCTTTTTGATAAGGCCGGAAAAAATGGATGGCAAACACTCATCCCTTTTTACAACCTTTATATCTTTCTCAAAATTATCAAAAAGCCCATGTGGTGGTACGCACTGCTTTTAGTGCCTTTTTTGAATGTTTTCATGTATATGCTGATGCTTGTTGAACTGGTAAAATGTTTTAATAAGTTTAGGCTTTGGGAGCAATTTGTTGCGGTAGTGGTTCCATTTATTTATCTGCCCTACCTGGGTTTTAAAAGTGATGAATTATATGTTGATCCTGACGACAGGCAGGAAATAAAAAAAGGCTTTGTTCGTGAGTGGGTTGATGCAATCATTTTTGCTGTTGTTGCGGCCACTATTATCCGTACATTTTTACTCGAAGCATACACCATTCCTACTTCTTCAATGGAAAAATCATTGCTTGTGGGCGATTATTTATTTGTAAGTAAGATAAATTACGGTCCGAAGGTTCCCAACACACCTATCGCCTTTCCTTTTGTGCATCATACATTGCCTTTAACTACTTCAACAAAGTCGTATGTTGAGTGGATCAAGTTGCCCTATTATCGTTTTCCTGGCTTTAGCAATGTCGACAGGAATGATGCCGTTGTTTTTAACTATCCGGAAGGGGATACGGTTTCTACCAGGTTTCAGAGCAATGTAAGCTATTATGTGCTGGTGAATCAATATGGCAGGGAAAGGGTTTGGACTGATAAGCGTAATTTTGGAGATATCGTCGTTCGTCCGGTAGATAAACGGGAAAATTACGTAAAAAGATGTATTGGCAAACATGGAGACACGCTGCAAATTATTAACAGACAGGTGTATATAAATGATAAAGCTGTTGAAAATCCTGAAAAATTGCAGTATCAATACATTGTTCAAACCGATGGTTCAAGTATCAATTCAATTGTGCTGGATCGTTTGGAGATTACGGAAGGAACACGAACCAATGTGCCCGGGCAGTTTATTTATGTTCTGACAGATGAAGCAAAAAAAGAGCTGGAGAAATTACCGATTGTTAAAAACATTGAAGTAATGAATGAACCTGCAGGTGAATGGAATCCAGATATTTTCCCTCATAACGCTGATTATAAATGGAATCGGGATAATTTCGGTCCGATTTATATCCCTCAAAAAAATGTTTCCATCCCGCTGACCAAGGAAAACCTACCTTTATATGAGAGACTCATTGTTACTTATGAAGGAAATGAATTAAAAGTGGATGGAGAAAAGATTATAATTAATGGAAAAAGCGTAACTGAATACACACCCCGGATGGATTATTATTGGATGATGGGCGATAACAGGCACAATTCTGCTGATTCACGGTTTTGGGGTTTTGTCCCTGAAGATCATATTGTTGGTAAAGCGGAATTCATATGGCTTTCTTTGGATAAAAACAAATCATTATTCGATGGAAAGATCAGGTGGAACCGCTTATTCTCGATTGTAAAGTAAATTTATATTCACGGAAATAACCTCCGTATCATCCTGTAAAAACGTTCATGCAAATCATACAGGAATACATGGTTTTTAGCTGTATTCAGGTTGTTCTTTTTACTATTTTTGCGTTACATAAAGTAGTAATTAATGTCGTCCAGAGCCAATAAGATCAAAACCAATAAACTCAAGTATAAGCCCAAGCTGAGAAAAGATAAGACAAGGCCTGTCAGAAAAACGAAATCTGCTTCGCGTGAAAGAAAACCTGTCGACCCCAGGGTAAGAAGGATTTTCGGGTTTGTATTTCTAGTCGTTTCCGTTTACCTGTTGTTGGCCATTATCTCATTCTTTGTCAACTGGTTTGAAGCAGATGTACAAGATTTCAAAGATCACACGGAAATTGTAAAGAACTGGACCGGCAGCGTCGGCGTTTGGATATCAGGTTATATGGTAAAAGCAGCAGGGATCGGTGCATTCTTTTTACCATTACTGCTATTCAGTATCGGACTGAAGCTGATGGCAAAGATCAGAATGTTCAGTTTATGGGTGTGGTTTCAGGTCATCGTGATAGGATTGCTGTGGCTGCCATTGATTTTGAATAAAATATTTTCCGAACATCCCTGGAATAGTTTGGGTGGAATTACAGGCAACCAGTTGAATATTTGGTTGACAGAATACCTGGGACCAGTAGGATTGATTTTACTCATTATTTTAGTGCCAACCATATTTATATTGATTGATTTCAGGTTTTCGTTTAGTAAATTAAAATTTTTAATAAAAAAAGATGATCAGATAGAAAATGAAATCAATACCGCGAAGGAAGATATTTATAATACGGTTGAGTTTGCTGTGGATGATGACGAATCTGATTTTGAAAATGTCAAACCCAATAAACAGGATAATAATTCATTCAAAATAGAATTAGATCAAAGCATTGAAAATAAGAGAACAGAAGAATCGGAAAAAGAAGATATAGAATTAACAATCGAAAAACCTATTACTGAAGAAAAGTCAGATAAATTAAAACCCGGTGAGCATTTTGGGCTCGATACTTCTTTTGATCCCACGCTTGATTTGCCGGATTTTAAAATGCCTCCGTTGGAGTTACTCAGTGAATATGATGATGGAGATATCAGGGTAGATAAAGAAGAACTGGAAGCCAATAAGAATAAGATCGTTGAAACGCTGAATCATTACTCCATCAGTATTACAAAAATTAAAGCGACCATTGGCCCAACTATTACGCTCTATGAAATTGTACCGGCACCCGGAATCCGCATTTCGAAGATTAAAAATCTTGAAGATGATATTGCCCTTAGCCTTTCAGCAATGGGTATCCGGATCATTGCACCCATACCAGGCAAAGGAACAGTTGGTATTGAAGTGCCGAATAAAAACCCTACAATTGTCTCTATGCGTTCTATATTGGCGTCCGACCGTTTTCAAAACAACAAATTTGAATTACCTTTCGGATTGGGAAAGACGGTGTCTAATGAAAGTTATGTAGCCGATCTGGCGAAAATGCCACATATCCTTATGGCAGGAGCCACAGGTCAGGGGAAATCGGTAGGATTGAATGCCATTATCGCTTCATTGTTGTATAAGAAACATCCGGCAGAATTGAAATTCATCCTGGTCGATCCCAAAAAGGTGGAGTTAACACTATACTCTAAAATTGAAAGGCATTACCTGGCCAAATTACCTGATTCGGAAGAAGCGATTATTACCGATACCAGAAAAGTGGTAAGAACACTGAACTCACTGGGTATTGAAATGGACAACAGGTATGAGTTGCTGAAAGATGCCCAGGTAAGAAATATCAAGGAATACAATACAAAATTCATTGCCCGCAAATTGAATCCTACACATGGCCACCGCTATCTGCCTTATTTTGTGCTGGTCGTGGATGAGTTTGCTGACTTGATCATGACGGCCGGAAAAGAAGTGGAGGGCCCCATAACAAGGCTGGCGCAGTTGGCAAGGGCTGTAGGTATTCACCTGATCATTGCCACACAAAGGCCATCAGTTAATATTATTACAGGCACCATTAAGGCAAATTTCCCGGCGAGGATTGCATTCCGCGTTATTTCAAAGATTGATTCACGAACTATCCTTGATACAGGAGGTGCTGACCAGTTGGTGGGTAGGGGAGATATGCTGCTATCAACAGGAAACGATCTGATCCGTTTGCAATGCGCTTTTATTGACACACCCGAAGTGGATAGTGTAACTGACTTTATCGGGGCACAGCGGGCTTATCCTGATGCGTACCATTTGCCTGAATATTATGATGAGGAAGTGGATTCTAAAAATGATTTTGACCCGAATGACAGGGATGAACTTTTTGAAGATGCGGCCAGGATTATAGTTCAGACACAACAGGGTTCGACTTCATTGTTGCAGCGAAAATTGAAATTGGGATACAACCGTGCTGGAAGAATTATTGATCAATTGGAAGCTGCCGGAATTGTGGGACCTTTTGAAGGCAGCAAAGCCAGGGAAGTTAAAGTGGCGAATGAAATGGCTTTGGAACAGTTTTTGAAAGACCTTGATATGAATAAGAATGATAACACATAAATCATGAAGTATTTTATAAAGAGTGTGATATTTTTTGGATTCCTTTTCGGGGGAATTCTGAATGCGCAGAGTGATAAAAAAGCTGAAGAACTATTGGAAAGCGTAGTTAACAAAACAGCCTCCTACAAAAACCTAAGAGCTGAACTGGCTTATACTATGGTGAACCATGAAATGGATATTGACGAAAAAAAATCCGGAATCATTTACTTGAAAGGTGATAGTTACAGGATTGAAATGGAAGGCCAAATCATCATCAGTGATGGTAAAACCATCTGGACATTTATTGTTGATTCAGATGAAGTAATGGTGAGCAATGTAGACGAAAGCGACGAAAGTATTTCTCCAAATAAAATACTTACCACCTATAATGAAGATTATAAAGCTAAATTCGATTCTGACAGTAAGTATAAAAATTCTGATTTGAAATTGATCAATCTAAAGCCCAACTAGGGAAATCAATTTGAACAGCTAAGTTTATTAGTGAATGAAAAGAACTTGAGCCTTGAGAACTTTTCAGTATATGATAAAAGCGGCAATGTATTTACCTATCACATTATAAACCTTCAGCCGAATCTCGATTTACCCGACACGACCTTCACATTCAATCCTGATGATTATCCTGATGTTGATGTCATTGACATGCGGTAAAACTGGAATCCGGTTTCTTTCTTAACGTTTCTTTGATTTATAATCTATCCCAAGGTAAGCAATACCGAGCCAGCCGATTAGCAGTAATAAGCCCCCAATCGCGGTAAATGGCCTGAGCATGGCAAAACTGGTTTTAAACATATTTTCCAATGCAATCAAGTATAATGTACCCGATACCAGAATTGTTCCTGCAACGAACATGAAAAATATAATATTCACGTATTTCGGTTTGAAATAACGATTCAGGAAGACGACACATATCAGTGCCAACGAATGAATCATTTGGTATAAAACAGCGTGGTTGTATATAATTTGATCATCATCTGAAATAAATTCTATAAAATATAAATTACCCAATGCATCCATAATAATACTCAGTGCACCGATAATTCCTGCTACCAATAAAATTTTCTTTGTCATTTTCCTGGTTTTTTTATGTTACGAAATTAAGAAAATAAGAATAATCTTAACTTTGAATTTTTAAAAGAGCCATAAATGAATACATCCGTCGATATCAGTTATTATCCGCTTCACAGCGAGTTTATCCCACCCATCAAAGATTTTATAACCAGGCTAAACCAACATCCGGATATGAAAGTGAATACAAACGGGATGAGTACCCAGGTATTTGGCAAGTACAGCTATGTAATGGAAGCGATTACAAAAGAAATTGAAAAGTCTTTCGAATTGCCCCACTCAGTTTTCATACTAAAAATTATTAATGCTGATTTGCAAATACATACCAAAGAGCTTTAAATGAACGATTTGATTCGGTTCTTATTAGAACCTTACGAAACATATTCAACGATCAATATAACGCTTGAGGTACTTGCTGCCTTTTTTGGTGTGGTTAGCGTCTTCTTTGCCCGAAAAGAGAATATACTGGTTTTCCCAACCGGAATCATTAGTACAGCCATATATGTTTATTTGCTATCGCAGTGGACACTGTATGGCGACTTAATTATCAATGTTTATTATACATTGATGAGTATTTATGGTTGGTATATGTGGCACAAAGTTATTGACGATAAACAAACACATATTTCAATTAGCCGGACAAATTTTGTAGATAAACTTAAAGCACTTGGAATATTTCTGTTTACATCTGTATTTGTTATAGTTGTATATCGTTATTATGATGTAATGCCAAATCATTTAGGTTTTTCTGATAGTGTATCATTTGCATGGAACCACATTATATCAGGTAATATTCAGGATTTAAGATTAGCAACACCTTTTCTTGACACTTTTACAACAGGTATTTTCTTTGCTGCTATGTGGCTGATGGCCAATAAAAAGATTGAGAACTGGACACTTTGGATCGTTGGGGATGTGGTTTCCATTCCATTGTATATTGTCAAAGGATATGGTTTCACAGCCATCCAGTATGCCATCTTTCTTGCGATCGCTATTTTGGCATATTTCTCATGGAGAAAGGCAATTGATGATCAAAAAAAAGATATTCGGTATGCTTAAACGAATCTCTATCACAGGACCTGAATCGACAGGGAAAAGTGAACTGGCTGCCGGATTAGCAAAACATTATCAAACGGTCTATGTTCCTGAATATTCAAGAGAATACTTAAAAGAGATTGGAACAAATTATACCTTGGATGACGTGTTGAATATTGCCAAAGGACAAATTTTTTCAGAAATCCGATTCATACAAATTGCAAATCAGTATTTATTTTGTGACACTGATATGCTTGTAGCAAAGATTTGGTGCAGAGAAGTTTTTAATGAATGCCCCGAATGGATAGAAAAGATGCTGATTGAGCATACTTACGATTTATATTTGCTTTGTTACCCTGACCTGGTATGGGAACCAGATGCCTTAAGAGAAAACCCCGAAAACCGTAAATATTTGTTTGGTGAATTCGTAAAAGAACTTGAACTTCAAAATTTTAATTATCAGATTGTAAAAGGTCAGGGAATCGAAAGATTAAAAAATGCCATTACATTTGTAGATAACTTAGGTGCTGCATGAAAAATAAGGATTCTCAGAAAATCAAGGTGTTACATCTTTCAAGGTGGTATCCCAACCGCTATGATCCTATGCCGGGATTGTTCATACAACGGCATGCTGAGGCAGTATCAAAGTATTGCGATGTGGGTGTCGTATATGTGCATGCGGTTGAATATGCGGGGCAGACACAACGATATGAGCTTCAATTAGAACAAATAAATGGAGTTCCTACAGCTTTGGTCTATTATAAGAATCCGTGTAAAAATTTCTTTCTGATCGGTAAGTTAATCAAAGTATATAGGTTTTATAAAGCCAATAAAATAGGCATCAGAGCTATTAATACCGAGTTGGAACAGATTGATCTGATCCATGTCCATATTTTAACTAGGCTTGGGGTGATTGCTTTATTCAATAAAGTTTTCCGGAATGTTCCTTATGTTATTAGCGAACATTGGTCGAGGTATTTGCCCCTAACAAATGAATTTAAAGGCGGATTTCGAAAGTGGGCAACACGCGTAGTTGTTAAACACGCATCAGCGGTGACAACTGTTACTCAAAACCTGGCAGATGCTATGCAAAATCATGGATTGAAAAATCCAAATTACAAAGTCTTAGCCAATGTGGTGACTGATGATTTCCTGAAATTTCAAAAAAATGAAAAACCCGGAGGCGCTAAAACTACTTTTATTCATGTCAGTTGTTTTGAAGATAAATCTAAGAACATTAGTGGCTTACTGCATGTAATTCTATCCCTTTCAAAAAAAAGAAATGATTTTATTTTAAAATTGGTGGGCGACGGGATGGATTTTGAATTTCTGAAACAGTATGCTATTGATTTGGGACTGGATAATAAAACGGTTGAATTTATAGGCCTGTTGGAAGGTAAAGAATTGGTAAATCAAATGGCCACTGCGGATGTAATGGTGGTATTCAGTAATTATGAAAATTTCCCGGTAGTGATCAACGAAAGTTTTGCATTGGGAATTCCTGTAATCGCCACAAGGGTAGGAGGGATTTCTGAATTTGTAAATAAAAAAAACGGAATATTGTTAGAAGCCGGTAATCAAATTGAACTTGAAAACCTACTCAGTAGTTATTTGGATGGAGAACTTCAGTTCGACGGTAAAATGATCATGAAAAAGGCACGTCAGCAGTTCTCGCCTGATGAAATAGGTAAAGAAATGTATAACCTATACCTGAAAGCGCTCAATTAACATAGAAAAGAAATGAAAATCCATTTAATAGCTATAGGTGGAAGCGCCATGCATAACCTGGCCATCGCTTTAAAAAAGAACGGTCATACAGTTTCAGGATCCGATGATGAGATTTTTGAGCCGTCAAAAAGCCGTTTACAATCCTATGATCTGCTACCAGAAAAATTTGGCTGGTTTCCTGATAAAATCAATGATTCAATTGATATTATCATCCTCGGAATGCATGCGAGGATTGATAATCCCGAGCTTTTAAGAGCGCAAGAACTGGGCTTAAAAATCTATTCGTATCCTGAATATCTGTATGAACATTCAATAAATAAGAAACGGGTTGTCATCGGGGGAAGTCATGGTAAAACTACCATTACAGCCATGATCATGCATGTGATGAAACATTGTGGACTGGATTTTGATTACCTGGTGGGGTCTAAGATTGAAAATTTCGAGGTAATGGTGCGATTAAGTGAGCATGCCCCCATCATGGTTTTTGAAGGGGATGAATACCTGAGTTCCCCGATTGACCGGAGGCCTAAATTTCATTGGTACCATCCGTATATTGCTTTAATTTCAGGGATTGCATGGGACCACATCAATGTATTTCCAACTATCGAAGAATATAACGAACAATTCTCCAAATTCATTCATTTGATTGAAAAGGATGGAGTGCTCATTTATAGCAAAGATGATGAAGTACTGGATGAATTGGTTCAAGAAAACAAAAGAGATGACCTGGAAATAATTCAATACCAGGTGTCGGAATATCTGATTGAAGAAGGTGTTAGCTTTCTCAAATCCAAAGGGCAAAAGATTCCATTAAAAGTATTCGGTCGGCATAATATGATGAATATCAGTGGCGCCAGTTGGGTTTGCAAGTCGATAGGTATAAACGAAGATGATTTTTATAAAGCGATCTCAACTTTTGAAGGAACCTCGAACCGCCTTGAGCTAATCGAGAAGAATGACCTTAGTGTTTTATACAAAGATTTTGCACATGCGCCATCAAAAGTAAAAGCGACGATCAACGCCGTAAAAGAGCAATATGCAGAATATGAACTAATTGCTTGTTTGGAGTTGCATACTTTCAGTAGTTTAAATAAAGCGTTCTTAGCCCAATATAATGGTTCATTTAAACTGGCGGACAGAGGATGTGTTTATTACAATCCGCACACGGTTGAAATGAAAAAACTGGAACATATCAGCACTGATGATATAAAAAAAGCTTTTGGAAGAGAAGATTTGGGGGTTTTCACGAACTCAGATGAAATGATTAAATGGCTGAGAAATATAAACGTTTCAAAGAAAGTTGTTTTGATGATGAGCTCTGGGAATTTTAATGGAATAAATTTTAAGCAACTTAATTTATAACTTTTCCAAAGCTTTGGAAAAGTTATAGGACAAAAAAAACCGGCAATCAGCCGGTTTTTTTATGCTTTAAATCAGATGTTTTTAACTATTCATCGAAATTAAAAACTCTTCATTTGATTGGGTAAATTTCATCCGGTCTTTTAAAAACTCCATTGCTTCAATAGGGTTCATATCCGAAAGATGGTTGCGTAATATCCAGATTCTTTGCAGGTTTTCTTTGTCAACCAGTAAATCCTCACGTCTTGTACTTGAAGCAACGATATCGAAGGATGGATAGATCCGTTTGTTTGAAAGTTTACGATCCAATTGGAGTTCCATATTACCGGTTCCTTTAAACTCTTCAAAGATCACTTCGTCCATTTTTGATCCCGTATCGATCAATGCGGTTGCTATAATGGTCAGTGAACCACCGTTCTCAATATTTCGGGCTGCACCAAAGAAACGTTTTGGTTTTTGCAGGGCATTGGCTTCAACACCACCTGATAATACTTTACCTGAAGCAGGTGACATGGTATTATAGGCCCTGGCAAGACGTGTGATTGAGTCTAACAGGATAACTACATCATGGCCGCACTCTGTTAACCTTTTGGCTTTTTCAAGCACCAGGTTGGCGATTTTCACATGTTTCTCAGCAGGCTCATCAAATGTAGAAGCAATTACTTCTCCATTTACGCTACGTGCCATATCTGTTACTTCTTCAGGACGTTCATCAATTAAAAGGATGATCAGGTAGACTTCTGGGTGATTTGCTGCAATGGCATTGGCAATTTCTTTTAATAAAACTGTTTTACCAGTTTTTGGCTGTGAGACGATCAATCCACGCTGCCCTTTTCCAATTGGAGTGAACAGATCCATTACCCTGGTGGAAATGGATTCATCTTTATGACCAGTAATGGTGAATTTTTCTTCAGGGAATAATGGCGTTAAAAAGTCAAAAGGAATACGATCACGTACTTCTTCCGGTAGTTTGCCATTAATTTTTTCCACTTTGATCAAAGGGAAATACTTTTCACTTTCTTTTGGTGGACGTACATTACCCTTAACCGTATCACCTGTTTTTAAACCAAATAATTTTATTTGGGATTGAGAAACATATACATCATCAGGTGAATTTAGATAATAATAATCGGATGACCTCAAAAAACCATAACCGTCAGGCATAATTTCCAATACGCCTTCAGCCGTTACCATGCCTTCAAATTCGAAGGCAAATTCATTTCTCTGTCTTCTGTCGTTTGGCTGATCATCTTTTCTTCCGTTATTATCTTTCTTTGATTTCTGATGATCAAAATTTCTT
>PKSW01000246.1 GCA_002869465.1 Marinilabiliales bacterium | reverse complement strand
TTTTCGCTTTGGCATTATAGAGGAATGCACCCGCCCAGCCTTTGGCCGAACCCAGCACGTCGGAATTGGAAAAACCTCCCACAAAAACAATCATATTCACATCTGACAGGTCTTCCCTACCGGTAATCAAATCTGTCATGTGAACATCCTTCACATCAAATCCGGCCAGATGAAGGGCAAATGCCATTTCGCGGTCGCCATTTACGCCTTTTTCCCTGATGATTGCTGCTTTAATGCCACTTTTAGTTCTACGACTTAACTCAATTCCATATGATCCGGCTTTTCCGGTAAAACCCTTTTTAAACTGAAATCCAAGATCCTGACGTTTGTAATTTTTAAACCTACAATGGGCATGACCTTCACCACTTTGCACCCGGTCGAGCATATAAGAAGTTCCAAACCATACATCTCTTAACCTTTCAATATTCAAAATATGCTTCTTACCTCCTTTTTCCAACCTGATTATAAATTCAGGAATAACAGATCCAATTACATGGTAATTTATCTTGTTCTTTTTAAAGATACCGGCTACTTCATCTTCATGATCCACCTGGATGACAACACCTGGATTTTCACTGAACATGGTTTTGATGAGGTCACTTTCCATGAAACAATCCAGGTTGATATCCATTCCGAAATCACAATTGGAAAAGTTCATTTCGAGCAATGTAGTGATCAATCCTCCCGCTGAAATATCATGACCGGCCAACACTTTATTTTTTAATATAAGTTGCTGAACAGAATTAAATGCATGAACGAAATAGGCTGCATCAGAAACATCAGGAGAATTCTTTCCCAATACATTAATTGTTTGCGCAAAACTGCTGCCTCCCAGTTCGAATGCTGCTTTTGAAAAATCGATATAAATTATTTTTGTACCCGCTTTCCGTTTCAATGTCGGCATGACACTCTTTCGGATATCTGTGACTTCTCCCACAGCAGATACGATAACCGTTCCGGGTGAATAAACTACTTTTCCGTCAGGGTATTTCTGAGTCATCGATAAAGAATCTTTCCCGGTAGGCACATTAATGCCCAGTTCGATGGCAAAATCACTCAAGGCTTTAACGGCGTTGTACAATCGCGCATTTTCTCCCTTATTTTTTGCAGGCCACATCCAATTAGCACTAAGGGAAACTCCTTGTATCTGGTTATTTAATGGTGCCCATAGCAGATTTGTTAAAGCTTCGGCAACTGCAAGACGAGAACCGCAAGCCGGATCAATCAATCCTGCAATGGGTGCATGACCAATGGCTGTTGCGATACCTTTCACACCTTGATAATCGAGGGCCATGACACCCAGATTGTTCAGTGGCAATTGAACCGGTCCCGTGCATTGCTGCAGCGCTACTTTTCCTGATACAGAGCGATCCACCTTATTGGTCAGCCAATCTTTACAAGCTACCGCTTCAATCTGCAACATATCCGTCAAATAAGTCTCAAACTGCTTTTCTTCATAGGAAAGATTTTCAAAATCGGGCTCGATGGAATCATCTTCCAGTATGGTTTTGGGTGGCTTACCGAATAGATAATCCAATTCAAGGTCAATCGGACATTCTCCAGCATCGGTTTTAAATACCAGTTTATGATCAGAAGTTACATCTCCCACATTATAAATAGGTGCCCGTTCCCTTTTTGCAACTTTTTCCAGTATTTTAAATTCTTCTTTTTTAATCACCAGGCCCATACGTTCTTGCGATTCGTTGCCCAATATTTCCTTTACAGAAAGTGTAGGATCCCCTAACGGGAGCCTATTCACTTTAATATTAGCTCCGGTTTCTTCCACCAGTTCGGAAAGGCTGTTCAGGTGTCCGCCGGCGCCATGATCGTGGATTGAAATAATGGGGTTTTTTTCGGATTCGGCCATCGCCCTGATGGCATTGGCAACTCTTTTCTGCATTTCAGGATTGGCCCGTTGCACGGCATTCAATTCAATGGCATTGCCAAACTCACCGGTAGCAACGGATGAAACGGCACCGCCACCCATGCCGATGCGATAATTATCGCCGCCCAACACGACGATCAGATCACCTTCTTCCGGTACTTCTTTCAGGGCATCGTTGGCGTTGGCGAAGCCAACGCCACCTGCCAGCATAATTACTTTATCATATCCATAGGTTTTTCCGTCTTCATCATGCTCAAAAGTGAGCAGGCTTCCATTGATGAGGGGCTGGCCAAATTTATTGCCGAAATCTGATGCACCATCCGAAGCTTTAATTAAGATCTCTTCAGGCGTCTGATAAAGCCATTGGCGTGGCTCAATGTTATTTTCCCAATCTTTACTCTTGTCCTTTCGCGTGTAGGATGTCATATACACAGCTGTTCCTGCCAGTGGCCAGCTCGCTTTGCCACCCGCAAGCCGGTCACGGATCTCGCCACCGCTTCCCGTTGATGCACCATTGAATGGTTCTACCGTGGTTGGAAAATTGTGGGTTTCTGCTTTCAGTGAAAGGACGGAAGTAATGTCTTTGATTTCAAAAAAATCAGCTTTATCCTGAGTTTTAGGTGCAAATTGTTCTATCCGGGGCCCAACGATAAATGCCACATTGTCCTTGTAAGCAGAAACAATATTGCCAGGATTTTTTTCCGATGTTTTCTTAATTAGTGCAAACAGACTTTCCTGCTTTTCTTCTCCATCAATAATGAAAGTCCCATTAAAAATCTTATGCCGGCAGTGTTCCGAGTTTATTTGTGCGAAACCATAGATTTCCGAATCAGTTAACAGCCTGCAAATTTTATGGCTTATATTTTCCAGGTATTCCACTTCGTCATCACTCAATGCCAGGCCTTCGTCATTGTTAAAAGTATGGATATCTTCAACATTTCGGATAGGTTCAGCAACTTCGGGAATTTCAAAAACATTTTCATTCAGGCCCATGTATAATTGTTGTAACATGGGGTCGTAGTCCGCGTCTTCATTTTCAACTTTTTCAAAAACTTCAATTCTTTCAACGCCTTCAATTCCCATATTCTGGGCTATCTCCACCGCATTTGTACTCCAGGGTGTGATCATCTCTTTCCGGGGGCCTATAAAAAACCCCTTCACCCGATCATGTTCCAGTAATTCTGCTTCATTAAAAAGCCATTTGAATTTTTCAGTATCCGCTTTTGATAGGGAGGATTTGGATTTTAAAAGGTAATAAAGGCCTTTTTGAAGATGGAAAATTGACACCATTTTACTCATAGTATTAGAAATGAAGAAGCAACTGCAAATATATAAAAGGTAGCTGCATGGCTTGCCTAATATGTCAATATTTCATTCACATGATGCATTTAATTCACGCGAGAAATTTCCAGATAGAAAGTATTACAAATGTTCTTCTGAAATGCCAAAGACCTCATCAATTTCGCAATTACCAAATGGTTCGACATGTACCAGCACATCATATACATTCTGGATGTTTTGTTTGATGTTTTTTTCCACTTCGGCACTCAATTCGTGTGCTTTGTCCAATGGCATCTTTCCATCCACTTCAATGTCGAGGGCAATCAGATACAAATGCGCCATTTTCCGAACCCTGATCCGGTGTGGGTTTGAAGCGCCATCCACGCAATTCACCTGGTCAACAATTTTGCGGTAAATTTCCTCATCGTCTACGCCATCCATCAAGTCGCGGTTGGTTTGCATAAAAATCTGGAAAGCTATGAACATGATGTAGATACTTACAAGTAAAGCGGTAATTACATCTATTACAGGCATTTTAAAAACAAATGTAAAAATAAGCCCTGCCAGTACTGAAAATGAAATAACAACATCATTTTGCATATTTCGTGCATTGGCGATCAGCATAGCACTTTCAACATCTTTACCTACTTTTCTTAAATATATTGAGAGCAGCAATTTCCCGATAATAGAAATAACAATAATATAGATAGCCATGGTATCCGGTATCACTGAAATCTCTTCATTAAAAAGCTTTCTAACAGAAGCCAAAGCTAATTGTGCTCCTGCAAAAAAGATAATGAATGCCAGTACTTTTGTTGCAATCGTATCAGCTTTTAGGTATCCATAAGGATATTTCTTATCCGGAGGCCTTGCAATAACATGGGCTGTATAAAGCGTGATAAGTGAAGTGACAATATCACTGGCAGAGTCGATACCATCAGCAACAACGGCCAAACTGCCTGCTATAATACCGACAACAATTTTCAGAATTGACAAAAACGCATTGCCACCAATACTTACTTTGGATGCGAATACGATCTTTTTCTCTCTTACACCAAGTGCCATTCATAAGGATTAGGATTACCAAAAATAGAAAAAGCTACCCAATATAGGATAGCTTTTTATCATCAATAGATGTATATTTTATTGCTCGCCGAGAAACCTTTCAGATTCGATAGCTGCCATACAACCTGTCCCTGCAGCAGTAATGGCCTGACGGAAATGTTTATCCTGTACATCACCACATGCGAAAATGCCTGGCACGCTGGTAGCTGTTGAATCCGGTTTGGTGATCAGATAGCCTGTTTCATCCATCTCTAATTTATCTTTGAACAATTGAGTATTTGGTGTATGACCGATTGCAACAAAGAAGCCCTCAACATCGATTTTCTTGTTCTCGCCTGTTTTATTATTAAATAATTCTACACCATTCAATGCTTTTGTAAATCCTTGCTCAATCCCCACAATTTCTTTCACTTCGTGGTTCCATAACACTTCTATATTTGGTGTATTCAACACCCTTTTTTGCATGGCTTTGGAAGCCCGTAACTCATCGCGGCGATGGATGAGATATACTTTTTTACACATATTTGCAAGATAAGTGGCTTCTTCAGCAGCCGTGTCACCGCCACCTACTACTGCTACATCTTTGCCTTTATAGAAAAAACCATCGCAGGTGGCACAAGCCGAAACGCCGCCTCCTTTGAATCGTTCTTCCGATTCAAGTCCAAGGTATTTAGCCGTGGCTCCTGTTGCAATGATCAATGTTTCTGCCAGCAATTCTGTTCCATCATCTACCCTGACCTTGAATGGTCGTTCTGTTGTATTAACTTCCGTTACTAATCCCCATCTTACATCAGTTCCAAATCTTTCCGCCTGTTTTTTAAGGTCTTCCATAAGTCGTGGACCGTCAATTCCATCCGGGTAACCAGGAAAATTATCTACTTCAGTTGTTGTTGTAAGTTGGCCACCTGGTTCCATTCCCTGGTACATGATGGGGTGTAGGTCAGCCCTGGCTGCATAAATTGCGGCTGTGTATCCTGCAGGACCAGAACCTATGATCAGGCATTTTGTTTTTTCCATTTTAAAATTTTTAAGTTACGTTGGTTAATTTTCGGATGGCTTATCAATTTGGATGCCAATGCAAATTTACTGAATTAGATACAATTTATTTGGTTTTCTTCGATATAAATATGACATTCTGGCTTGTAATTTTATTCAGATTATCATATCGTTTCATTTTAATTTATGTTACTTTTGCGGAAAATATTGAATCACTGAGAGTGTTCTCAATTTACGACAGAAACGGGGTGTGGTGCAGTTGGCTAGCATGCTTGCATGGGGTGCAAGTGGTCGCAGGTTCGAGTCCTGCCACTCCGACGGTGGAAATTAAGGCCTGCAAATCATTGCAGGCCTTTTTATTCAACGACTTTTACTTAATAAGTGGCTTGGATACGAAATAATTTTCTCCCTCATTTTGAAAAACATTATATAATACCTTATTTATCATTAGCCAGTTAAATTTCTGAGGTTCCTCAAAAATCGCACAATGTGCACTTTTTTCAAACTCAACCAATTCTTTATAGGGTGCGTCCACAAAATAAAAATACTCCCTTGTCAATGTATTAGAGGTGATATAATCATATTTGCCTGCGATAAAGTAAACCGGGACTTCAAGACGAGGTGCTTCTGTAAAAAAATCCACTTCAAGTAATTCAGGCGACCACAATAATTGCCGCGATCGGTTCTGTCCTTTCATGTATTTCAGTTTTTCCAGGAAAGAGTATTCTGGTGCCGTTATAACAACAAATGCCAGGTTGTTCAAATTTTTTCTATCATAAACAATTCGGCCATTCTTTGCAATCCAATCACGCATATAGATCGCTTTTTCAAGATCATTTCCTCCTGAAAACCTGCCATTAATTTTCATTCCCTAAAAAATCCTGATGTCCTTAATACTTCCCATATTATTAGCAAGATCAAGACACAATTGGTATGACGATTCAATATTGCGTTTCATGTCAACAACCTGACCAATTCCCACATAGGCATAAAAATCTTCCGGATGCGCTTTGATGACTTTTATGCCCAGCACTGTGCCAAACGAATGACCTGCCAAAAATATTTTTTGTTTATAAAATCTGTTTTTCAAATATTGAATAACTTCATGCGTATCTTCAAGTAACTGGTCCATGCGAATGCTTTCAGGGGGAATTAAATGTTTATTTGACTTACCTGCTCCACGCTGATCCCACATCACTACCGTAAAATATTTTTCCAATTCGTAATTATAATGCCTTAATAATGGCATTTCAGCGGCTCCTGGCCCGCCATGCAGGAATAAAAAAACCGGGTTGTCAGGATTTGCTCCTCTGATGAGTAACCACTGATCAACTCCGCCTATACTAACTTTTACCAGTTCTTTAATTGGCTTAACATCATCTATTCTAACTGATTTTCGTAGTTGTGGAGTTGCAGCGCAAGATACGATTACGTAAATGATTGAAATACAGATGCATGTTCGGAATAACCTTCTCCATCTTCTTTTGAAAAGGTTATTGAATTTTTTCATGGTACTATTAAGATCCATAGGTTAACGTCCACTAAGTTACCATTTTTCATGAATCCACAAAAAAACGCCCATCAAATGATGGGCGTTTTTGTTATATTTTCACAAGATTTAGTTTCCCACTTTAACAATCAAACCTGCATTAAAATCGCCTTGTAGTGGCGCTACCCAACTATTCATTGACACGCCTGACCCACCTGTGCCCAAATAGAAACTGGTCCCAGCAAATGTCATTGGCATTAACATGCGACCTCGCACCATAACTCCAACGTGATCTGTAAACATGAACTTTACCCCCAGCCCAAGAGCAATGGAAAACCTCCAGACATCGGTGTAACTATCATATTTACTTTCACTGGTTGGAGATGTATCAAACCAAGTTGCCCCCAGTGAAAATGAAGCAAAAGGTTGTATCTCAGAAGTGCTTTTGTAGAATTTTGATATGCCACCCAACTGAAAATAATTGGATGAAACATATATTTCATCGTATGGAAAAGCGGCATAACCAGAATATGGATTAAACGTGGCCTTCACTTTATCCATTCTCGTATAATTAATTTCGACATCAACTAAGGATTGAACAGGAATCAGCACAGATATACCATAATCCAATCCATCTTTGAGATCTAATTTTCCTTCATAATATTTTATACTACCACCAAACATATAGCCTGCAAATGGTACAATCTCAGCGCCACCTTGCGCTATTGTTAAAGCCGGAAATAAGAATACTAATAATAAGATTTTTATTTTTTTCATTTTCATATTTTTTTGTGGATGCAAAGAAACAAAAAGATTTATTTGTTCCCGAACTTAATTTAGTGTTCACTGATTAAAAGAATTTTTATATTCTTTAATTGTACTGATACGGTCTGTTTTACCCGCTGCAGTTCTTGCAAATGAACCAATGAAGATGATTTCTTTCGGCATTTCAAGTCGTTCAAGTCTTTCTTCAAGTTGACTCCAAATGTCGAATATCCGTCGTTCAACCTGCCCACCTTTTTCTATGAACAATAGCAGTTTCTGCCCTAATTCATGGTCATCGAGGCTGCCAATAAAAAAATCATTTGAAACAATTCCTGACAATTTATTTTCTATTTCCACTGGGTTGAATTTCAATCCACCGCTGACGATCACATCATCTACCCTGCCGAGAATTTGAAATGTACCATTCTTTTCAATATCTGCCAAATCATTCGTAACCAATTCATCAACTCCAAGATGCTTTGCCTTGACAACAAGACACCCTCTTTGATCCAATTTAACTGATACTCCGGGCAATGGCTGATACCTATTCTGCCGTTTCGCGCCATTGAGTTTTCTTATCGCAATATGTGTCATGGTCTCGGTCATGCCGTAGGTTTGCCACACCTGAGTTTTTATTTGCTGCAATTGCCCGAAAAGAAGACCGGAAATAAAAGCACCTCCAATAATCAGCTTTTCAATATTTTCAATGGCATCGATATTTTCATTCAGCAAACTAGACACCTGTAATGGCACCATGGCCGTGAATTTTATTTGTTCATCAATGATAACAGGTTTTGATGAAGGTTCGCTGAAATACAAATCAAGTGAGCCTGCCAATGCCCTGACCACCATCATTTTTCCGGCTATGAAACTCATTGGAAGGCAAAGCAAAATTTTGTCCTTTTTCTTCAGATTAAAAAAGGAATTCGTGGTAACAGCACTGGCCATCATATATTTTTTTAACAACTGGATTTCCTTGGGTTTACCTGTTGATCCAGATGTTTGCGCATTGATGAATTGGGATGGAGAAAACCAATCGATGATAAATGCTAACAGTTCCTTTTCGAATGCATTTACGTGCTTTTCCCGCATTTTAACATGACAGAATTGCAACAGGCGCCCTTTGGTATATGCCTTCCCTGAGAGGTAATATGTCGCTTCCCTATTATTCATTTAGCAATGCATTTAAATTCCATGCATTTTGATTTCCATAATGCAATGCAGCATTTTCAATATACAAAGGTGACGGTACATTATTCTCAAACAGTTGTCCGGTGCCTAATCCCTGGTACATATCCGTTTTTAAATTATATGTCCATTGGGCAATGGCATTTAAGCCGATATTCGATTCAAGGGCTGATGTAATCCACCAACCCACTTGTCTCAATTCAGCTTCTTTTATTAAAACCTCACTTTGTTTTAAACCACCGATCAAACCAGGTTTTAAGATGATGAATTGCGGGCGGATTGTCTCCAGCATATTTTCAATTTCATGCTTTTCAGTTAAGCCAATCAATTCTTCATCCAGCGCAATGGGAATAGGTGATATTTCGCATAAATCTGCCATTTCGCGCCACTGGCCTTGTTTGATGGGCTGTTCAATGGAATGCAATTGATATTCGGACAATCTTTTTAATTTTTCCAGGGCTTCACCAGGCGTAAAAGCACCGTTGGCATCTACCCGGAGTTCCAGTTCATGGTCTGAAAATTCGTTCCTGATTTTTTTTAGCAGCATGAGTTCATCCTCAAAATTGATGGCTCCAATTTTTAATTTAATACAATCAAAACCGGCCGACACTTTTTCCTTCATCTGACGGTACATATGTTCCACATCTCCCATCCAAATCAAACCGTTTATTGGAATGCTTTTTTCGCCCGATGTAAATGCTGAAGGAAACAGTATTTGAGGCGCAGTTGCATTTAAATCCAGTAAAGCTGTTTCGAGGCCAAACCTGATGGAAGGAAACGCTTTTAAACCTTCCTCCAACCAGTAAGTCGTATCGTTTATATCGTTAAGGACTTCTTGAAGTTTCGATTCAAAATCAGGCCTGTCATCCACACTCAATTTCCTAATGATACTGCACTCTCCTATACCTTTCTTTGTCGGATTTTCCAAATCGTACACGATAATGAACCAGGAATCTTTGTCCATCAAGACACCCCTGGAAGTTCCACTGGGCTTTTTGAATTGAAGTGTATGTTTTTTGAAATGTGCCTTGAGCATCCCTTTTATTTAAATCATAAAAATAACAAACTAATATCAGAAAACAATCTGTTTTACCAACCAAACTCAGATCAACAATCCAATGCCAAAAATGATCACAAAAAGCAAGGTTGCCAGTGCTGTTTTTTTGAGGTAAGGATCTAATTTCCGTTGATCGCTTACTTTAAATATGCCGGTGAGATGTACTACAAATAATGGAAAAGTGATCAAAAAAAGAAATTCCCAGTATGAAGTAAAGGTTAGTAGAACGTAGATAGATGATGAAATAAATCCAGCCAAAACAAGCATTACCTGATAGTTGCGAGCTCCATAATAACCTATTCTGACAACAATGGTTTTCTTTCCTGAATGCCGGTCATTTTCCATGTCCCGCATATTGTTCAGATTCAATACAGCTGTGCTGAAACATCCAAGGGTAGCCGCCGGTAATAAAATGATCCATGAGAAATTCAGGGTGTTCAAATAATAGGTTCCCACAACAGCCAACAGGCCGAAAAATACAAAAACAAAAACATCACCAAAACCTGAATATCCATAGGATTTTTTGCCTACTGTATATTTTACGGATGCAGCGATTGCCAGTATACCCAATAACAGAAAAATGAAAGCTTTCACCCAATTGTTCCCAAAGCTCTCATAAATCAGCCAGATACCGATCATTAGAGTTAGTACTACCAAAAACAACATTCCCTTTTTCATCTGCTTCGGACTGATCTCTCCGCCCTGCACGGTTCTTACTGGCCCAAGCCTGTTCTCATTATCAGTTCCCCTCATCGAATCGCCATAATCGTTTGAAAAGTTTGAAAGAATTTGCAGCAGCGTTGTTGTTATGATGGCCAGTATAATTACTGACCATTGATAATCATCCTTATGAATTGCAAGAAAACTGCCCATTAAAATACTTGACAAGGCCAGTGGTAATGTCCTCAATCGCGATGCTTTTAACCAAGATTTTAAAGAAGGCATGTGCTTATGGGAACTTTGGATATTTATGAAAATCCGGGTCGCGTTTTTCCAGGAATGCATGTTTACCTTCCTGTGCTTCATCAGTTAGATAATATAGAAGCGTGGCATTTCCCGCAAATTCCTGTAATCCGATTTGCCCGTCAAGTTCAGCATTCAGTCCGAGTTTGATCATTCTAAGTGCCATTGGGCTGCGTTTGTGCATGGTTAAACACCATTCAACAGTTTCATCTTCCAGTTTATCAAGTGATACCACTTTGTTTACCATGCCCATATCAAGCGCCTCTTTGGCAGAATACTGCTTATTCAGGAACCATATTTCGCGGGCTTTCTTCTGACCGATGATACTTGCCAGATATGAAGAACCCAGACCCGCATCAAAACTACCCACTTTAGGACCGGTTTGACCAAAAACAGCATTTTCAGATGCTATCGTCAGGTCGCATACAACATGCAACACGTGACCACCACCAATTGCAAAGCCATTTACCATTGCTATTACCGGCTTTGGCATCGACCTGATCTTCCGCTGCACATCCAATACATTCAAACGGGGTATACCGTCTTTACCTATGTATCCGCCTTTGCCTTTTACATTCTGATCGCCGCCACTACAAAATGCTTTGTCGCCTTCGCCGGTTATGATGATGGTATACACGTCCTGGTTCTCGCGCAACATTTCAAATGCCGTTGCCATTTCGGTGGTAGTGGTGGGTGTGAAAGCATTGTAATAACGTGGCCGATTAATAGTAACTTTGGCAATATGATTCCAGTATTCCAGTTTTATTTCTTCAAATTCCCTGATCGGTTTCCATTCTCTTTTGCTCATGCGATTGCTATTTATTGAGGAAACGAAATTATAAATATTTTCCGAGTGCTAAGTTTAGTATTTGTATTTTTAGCTTTTCAAATAAGGTACATGAAATTACAATATATATTATTTGCTTTTCTTTTAATTTTCATCCAACAAAAATTCATTTTCAGCCAGGAACATCCTTCCATTCACCAGCTTGAATATGAAAAATACAAAGACTTACCAAAAGAGCCATC
>PKSW01000277.1 GCA_002869465.1 Marinilabiliales bacterium | reverse complement strand
TTATTTAGGAAGCAATTTCCTGGCGGCACAACTTGGTCTCCTTGCACTAATTTTGTACAACGGCATTTATACACCTTTAAAACGTAAAACTGCATTTGCTGTCGTACCCGGAAGTATTATCGGTGCCATACCCCCCATGGTGGGGTGGGTGGCCGGTGGAGGTCAATTATCAGATCCCCGGCTTTTTATTCTGGCTTTTTTCTTTTTCATCTGGCAGGTGCCGCATTTTTGGTTGCTTATGCTGAAATATGGAAAAGAATATGAAGAAGCAGGTTATCCTTCTATCACTTCGATGATCAGTAAGCAACAAATTAAAAATGCCACCTTCATGTGGACGGCTGCCACTGCAGTTACAGCTTTAATGATTCCGGTATCTGGATTAATGAGTACCGTATTCTTTAAAATTACGATTGTACTGGCCTCCATTTGGCTTATAATTGTGTTTGCTCGTTTACTCAGCTCCAAAAAAGAAGATTTTAATCCGTTCTATTACTTTATGCGAATCAACTATTTTGTACTGATAATGATCATTGCATTAAGCATCGATCCGCTTTTTGGATAAAATTTCTTTTCTCTCAATTCAGTTGATTCTGAAAATTAAAATTTAACTTTGGGTACCCCAAAATATGAATCTTTAAATAATAAATATGAAGTTTTCCGAACCCATGTTCAAAAATAATGAACTCAAAGATCAAGTAATTGTTGTCACTGGTGGCGGTTCCGGACTTGGTAAATCCATGTCAGAATATTTTCTTTCGCTGGGAGCTAAAGTGGTGATCACATCCCGGAATATGGATAAACTGAATCAGGCAAAAAAAGAATTAATTGATAAAACATGTGGTGATGTTTATCCAATTGCATGCGATATCAGAAATTACGATGAAGTTGAGAATATGCTGTCGCAAACCATCGAAAAATATGGAAAAGTGGATGGTTTATTAAACAATGCAGCAGGAAATTTTATAAGCCCTACCGAAAGATTATCTGCCAATGCATTTGATACAATTATTGACATCGTGCTGAAAGGCACTAAAAACTGCATACTTGCCTTTGGAAAATACTGGATCAAAGAAAAACAAAAGGCAACCATTCTCAATATCATTACAACTTATGCCTGGACCGGTAGTGGCTATGTTGTGCCATCTGCTGCTGCAAAAGCAGGTGTACTGGCCATAACCAGATCACTGGGCGTTGAATGGGCGAAATACGGTATCCGTTTAAATGCCATTGCCCCCGGTCCTTTCCCTACTGAAGGTGCATGGGATAGGTTACTCCCCGGAGACCTGAAAGAAAAATTTGACGTTTCCAAAAAAGTACCACTGCGTCGTGTAGGTGAACACCAAGAATTATCAAACCTGGCAGCTTATTTATTATCAGATTATTCGGCATACATCAATGGCGAGGTAATAACTATTGATGGCGGTGAATGGCTGCAGGGTGCAGGCCAATTCAATATGCTGGAAAAAGTTCCCAAAGAAATGTGGGATATGCTGGAAATGATGATCCGTTCGAAGAAAACAAAATAGTAATTTCATTTGTTATATCTTCTGGCGCAACGACTTCTCCCTATGTGTTGTCATATACAATAACACTTTTTATATTACTTTTGTCGACGCCAAAAAACATTTTAATTTTCAATAAGAAATTCAATGAAGAAAATCCATTTATTAACCTTTATTTTCATTTTCGCGATCATTACGCAAAATGCTTTTGCTCAGAAACAGACACCCACAAGGGTATCCAAAGCTGTTTATTTTGATAAATCGAATAAACTAAGTGATACAAAGGCCATTCCACTGGGAAAAATTAAAAGCGTATTTAAAGACAGGTTGGTGCCCAATAAGTTTGATTTTCATGAGGAACTGATCAATTCATCTGTACTTGAAGGGCCAGATCCGGCTTTACAATCAGAACAGGGAAGAAACAGGTTTGATGTGGAAATAAATGACAATTTTAGCGGTATACATAATACATACAGCGTTGCCCCTCCTGATACGGATGGCGATGTAAGTCTGAATCATTATATGCAAATGGTGAACAATGGATTTGCTATCTGGGATAAAGATGGAAATTTACTTTATGGTCCGGCGCATTCTATTACATTATGGGAAGGATTTGAAGGTCCCTGGAGTGGCACCAACGATGGTGACCCGATTGTGGTTTTTGATGAATACGCCGGCAGATGGGTAGCATCCCAGTTTTCGCTTCCCTTCAGGCCATCTGGCCCATTTTATGAACTTGTTGCGGTTTCAGCAACTGATGACCCAACTGGAGAATGGTACCGTTATGCTTTCGAGTTTGAACATATGCCTGATTATCCAAAATTTGGCGTTTGGACAGATGGCTATTATTTCACCATTAATCAATTTGTTAATGCTTCCTCATGGGCGGGGGCAGGCGTTGTTGCTTTGGACCGTGAAGCCATGATGGCTGGAGACCCTGATGCGCAAATGGTATTTTTCGACCTGGGAGAAAGTTATGGTAGTTTATTACCCTCCGATGCTGACGGTGTGATCCCTCCACCTGACGGTGCACCGGCATATTTCGTGAATATGGGAAATAATATACTGAGAGTTTGGGAAACTGAAATTGATTGGGAAAACACAAATAATTCTACAATAAATTTGGTTACAACAATAGCTACACAACCATTCTCATCCCAAAACATTTCTATTGAACAACCGGAAACTTCACAAGAACTTTCCACATTAGCCGGAAGATTGATGTTCCGTTTACAATACCGTAATTTCAACGATTATGAAGTAATGGTCACAAATCATACGGTGAATGCAGGTGGTGGTAGAGCAGGTGTCAGATGGTATGAATTGAGAAAATATGATGATGAATGGGAAATGCACCAACAAGGCACTTATGCCCCAGATGATGGCGAAAACAGGTGGATGGGCAGTGTAGCTATGAACGAATATGGTGACATTGCTGTCGGGTATTCAGTTTCAAGTACCAATACGTATCCTTCGATTCGAATAGCAGGCCAGTCTGCAGCCAATACAGGGACGGGCATTCTGGACATTACTGAAACAAGTATTTACGAAGGCCAGAATTCACAAACAGGCGTGAACAGGTGGGGCGATTATGCTAAAATGTCGGTCGATCCTACAAATAACCAGTCATTCTGGTTTACAACCGAATACACAAATGGCGGCTGGGACTGGGCTACCCAAATTGCATCTTTCAGTTTTACCCAATTACCTAATGCCGATTTTACTGTGGATGAAATCCTTATACCTGTGGGTGAATCCGTGAATTTCACCGATTTATCAGTAGGTATTCCAACCAGTTGGGAATGGACCTTTGAAGGGGCAGAAACTGTTACTTCAAACATGCAGCATCCGCAGGATATTCTATATCCCGAAGAAGGAATTTACCCTGTGACTATGATCGCTACCAATGAAATTGGATCAGATACAGTAATAAAAATTGATTATATACAAGTGAGTTCAACCATATTACCGCTGGTTGAATTTACTGCCAGTGATGATTTTGTTTGCACGGGTGAAGCCGTCCAATTTACAGATCAAACACAATACAGCCCGATAAACTGGCAATGGCAATTTGATCCGCCAACAGTCACATTTATTAACGGTACCAATGAAACCAGCCAACATCCGGAAGTTGTATTTGACGAAGTGGCCACTTATGAGGTAACATTGACGGCCTGGAATCTAAATGGACCTTCTTCAACTACTAAAGTTGATTACCTGATGGCAGGTGGATACCTTCCATTCTTTAAAGAAACTTTTGAAGATGGACTGGATGCCAAAAACTGGACCATTGACAACCCCGATGAAGGTAAAACCTGGGAATTATTTGATGTGGGCGGCACCACTCCCGGAAATAAGGCTGCTGCTGTTAATTTCAGGAAATATTTTGTGATAGGTGCCAGGGACAGGCTGATAACACCCATGATTAGTTTGGAAGGACTAAATTCGGCTTATTTAACTTTTACACATTCTTATGCCAAAAGGCTGGATGAAGTAAGTGATTCACTGATCATTTATGTATCGGGAGATTGTGGTGATACATGGACAAGAGTTTTTGCTGACGCTGAAGATGGCTCAGGTAATTTTGCCACGCATCCAAAGACAGATTATGATTTCTGGCCAGAAACTGGTGGCGACTGGTGCTTATGGGGTTGGGGTGCCTCATGTATTGATATTGATTTAAGCCCCTGGGCAGGTGAACATAATGTTCAAATTGCATTTGAAACATACAGTTTTTATGGAAACCCAATTTTTATCGATAATCTTGTTATTAGCCAATATGTCGGTGAAGAAGAATTGCGAAAAACTAATGAAGTGAATATTTATCCCAATCCTACTTCAGGGAAGTTCACCATAAATTTACCAGAAAATCATACGTATACAGAGTTAACAATAACCGATCAATTGGGTAAAGAACTATATAGGGAAAGCATAAACCAAAGTACGAATACCTTTGAAATTGATCAATCAAAAAAGCTGTCGAGTGGTATTTATATTGTGAACATCAACGGAAAAAATATGTCACACGCACAAAAATTGATTATCAAATAAACATTCGGATTTAAAAACTACTGAAATATTACTTTTACAGATTAATCAACAGTACATCGGCCATAAAGACATTTTATTTGTAAATAACAAAATATAGAATTATGGATTTCAAACAGCAGGTTGTAGCAAAAAATATGACTGTATTCCTACTCGTCATCTTACCATTTTTATCTTTTTCTCAAAGTTTTGAGTATAGTTCAGTAAAAAAAGCTGTAAAATTCGACGTTTCGCGACAGCTTAAAGAAGTTGAGCCTATCCCTCCTGGCCAGATAAAGAGTGAATGGAAAAACGGAGTGGTGCCCAACAAATTTGATTTTCATGAAAAAGTGAGTCCCAGGGTTTCACTGGACGGTCCTGACCCGCTTTTACAAAAAAGTTCAATTGCAAGTAGAAATGAACCGGAAATTGTCGAAAATTTTAATGGCATTTCAAATATTTCTGGTGTAGCTCCTCCTGACACACAGGGAGATGTGAGCTTTGATCATTATTTTCAAGTTGTAAACAGTAGTTTTAAAATTTGGAATAAAACGGGTATTACGGTATACGGACCGGCCGATATTATCACCCTTTGGAATGGTTTTCCCGGACCCTGGAGTGGCACCAATGATGGCGACCCGATTGTTTTATATGATGAATATGCAGATCGCTGGATTGCAAGCCAGTTTTCATTACCTCACGGTTCAAATAATGCACCCTATTATGAATTGGTTGCTGTATCAGCCACGAGTGACCCAACCGGTGCATGGTATCGTTACGCTTTTGAATTTGACAAAATGCCTGATTACCCAAAATTTGGCGTTTGGCCTGATGCATATTACCTTACAATAAACCAGTTTGAAAGTGGATCATGGCATGGGGGTGGTGTCTGCATTCTGGATCGTGAAGCCATGCTGAATGGTGATCCTGATGCTGAAATGCTGCTTTTTGATATAGGTTCAGGTTATGGTAGTCTTTTACCTGCTGATGCAGATGGATCCATTTATCCTCCTGAAGGTTCACCTAATTACCTTGTCAGCCTGGGACCAGGATCACTTCGTTTGTTGGAAGCACATGCGGATTGGAACAACACCAATAACTCTTCTGTTGAAATTGTAGGTAATATAGCAGTTACTGCATATTCCAATAGTAACATCACCATTCAGCAACGCGGCACAAGTCAAAAACTGGATGCGTTGGAAGACCGTTTAATGTACCGTCTCCAATATAGAAATTTTGAAGAATATCAAGTGATGGTCACCAATCACACCGTGAACGTTGGAGGAGGAAGAGCCGGCGTAAGGTGGTATGAATTAAGAAATTACGGCGAAGGCTGGGAAATATATCAACAAGGTACATTTGCACCGGATGACGGAAACAGCAGATGGATGGGAAGCGTTGCCATGAACTCTTATGGAGTGCTTATGGCCGGATATTCTGTTTCAGGTCAATCAACTTATCCTTCCATAAGATTTACCGGCCAAACGGCAACTAATTCGGGAACAGGTGTATTTGATATTCCTGAGACCAGCATTTTCGAGGGAACCAAATCTCAAACTGGTGTTGATAGATGGGGTGATTATTCAATGATGTCTATTGATCCGTCTGACGACAAAACCTTCTGGTACACAACACAGTATACGAATGGGGGCTGGAACTGGAGAACAAGAATTGCCTCTTTCTATTATGATCAGGAACCTGTTGCCGATTTTATTGCATCTGATACATTGATACCGGTTAATGATTACATCGACTTCACTGATAAATCTATTGGTGCTCCTAACGCATGGAATTGGACATTTTATGGAGGAGAACCCGAAACTTCAACTGATCAAAACCCATCTGATATTGTTTATGCACAGGAAGGTATATTTGATGTTCAGTTAATTGTTTCGAATGATATTGGAGATGACACTCTGCTACTTGAAGATTATATTACAGTGAGTGCGGCTCTATTACCTGATGTTCAATTTTCAGCTAATAAATTACGTTTCTGCACAGGTGATACTGTTATTTTCACGGATGCAACAATTTATAATCCCATTTCATGGGAATGGCTATTTTCACCTTCAAATGTAACTTTTATTAACGGCACAAATCAGAATAGCCAGAATCCTGAGGTATTGTTCACTAATGCAGGAGAATATGATGTGACCCTCACTGCTTGGAATACAAATGGACCTGCTGAATTAACAAAAAGTAACTACATAAATTCAGGTGGTTTTACACCTTATTTCATAGAAACATTTGAAGACGATGGCCTCATAAAGAATCAATGGACCATTGAGAATGCTGATGATGATATAACATGGGAATTATTTGAAACAGGAGGAACTACACCCGGCAATAATTCAATGGGTATAAACTTTAGTGATTATCTTGAACTGGGTGCGAGAGATCGCCTGATTTCACCTCCATTTAATCTTTCTGGTCTTGATCAGGCGGTACTGAGCTTTCAACATGCTTATGCTAAAAAGTTTGCTGCTGCAACCGACTCCTTAATCATATACATATCTAATGATTGTGGAGAAACATGGACAAGAATTTTTGCTGATGGAGAGAATGGAAGTGGAAATTTTGCCACGCATGAGCTAACAGAAGATTTTTGGCCTGAAACAGAATCCGACTGGTGTATGTCTGGTTGGGGCGCTTCATGTATTGATATTGACATCAGTCCATGGGCAGGAATGTCTGACGTACAAATTGCATTCGAATCGTATTGTTACTGGGGAAATCCTTTATTTATTGATAATGTAATAGTTACGCAATATGTTGGGCAGACTGAAAACATTTTTACCGATGGAATAAATATTTATCCTAATCCATCAAATGGAAAAATTACCATCCAATTGCCTCCAGATCATTTGTACCTAAATATGGAAATTGTTACAATGGAAGGAAGACGTATTTATAATAAAGATATTCAAAAACTGGAACGCATTTCGATCAATGAAAACAAGAATCTCTCAAAAGGCATCTATCTCTTTAAATTCATTGGAAATGACAATCAGGAAGTTAAGAAGCTTATTATCAATTAAAAATGCAATATTTTATCATCAAACTAATTAACAGAATTGACTTTCTTCGAATTATTTTATTTTTTTTAAATTAACTTGTAAGCATTTTAGGTTGTAACCGACAATTATTATTCTATAGCACAAATTAAATTCAAACGAATCATTCATCATGAGAAAAAAGATCGCATCATTACTATTAGGAATTATTATTACAATACCATCCATTGGCTTAAACGCTCAAACTGTAAAACCATCAAAAATTACGAAAGCTAAATATTTTGATAAATCCAAAGCACTGAGAGATGTTGAACCGGTTTCAATGAGGACTGATACCAGATCATGGGAAAACTACGTCATTCCAAATAAATTTAATTTTGCAAAAGATCAGGATTTTACTGGCAACCTGACAGGCACTGACCCTGTATTGCAGGACCAAATGTACGGTTCAAGAAATGAACCAACTGTCGAGGCAAATTTTGAGGGTGTAGCAAATACATACGGAGTTGCACCTCCCGATACACAAGGGGATGTTGGTTTAAACCATTATATGCAAATGGTGAATAAAGGATTTGCCATATGGGACAAAGAAGGTAACTTATTATACGGCCCCGCCAATAATATTGCCTTATGGGATGGCTTTGACGGACCTTGGTCAGGCACCAATGATGGAGACCCCATCGTAGTTTATGATGAATATGCTGACAGGTGGGTAGCCAGTCAATTTTCCTTACCTAACGGATCAAATAACGCTCCATATTATGAATTAATTGCCGTATCAGTCACTAGCGATCCTTTGGGCGAATGGTATCGATACGCTTATGAGTTTGATAAAATGCCCGATTATCCTAAGTTTGGAATATGGCATAACGCCTATTGTTTCACCATTAACCAATTCTTAAATGGTTCGTGGTACGGAGGTGGAATCAGTGTACTTGACAGAAATGCCATGCTTGAAGGCGATCCGGATGCAGAAATGGTATTTTTCAATATGGGTTCAGGAGCAGGTAGTTTGTTACCAGCTGATGCGGATGGCCCATTATCACCAGATGAAGACAAACCCATTTATTTAATCAGGGGCGGCAATAACTCTTTAAGACTTTACGAAGCAATCGTAGATTGGGACAACAGTGCTAATAACCAGGCCAGCTTTGTAGCAAGTATTCCGGTTGAATCATATTCAAATAGTAATATTATTGTTTCTCAACCGGGAACCAGTCAAAAACTCGCTACACTATCAGACAGGCTGATGTATCGACTTCAATATAGAAATTTTGATGATTATGAAGTGATGTTAACCAATCATACAGTAAATGCAGGAAGTGGACGAGCAGGAGTAAGATGGTATGAGCTAAGAAATTATGGCGATGGATGGGAGGTTTATCAGCAGGGAACATTTGCCCCTGATGATGGCAATAGCCGTTGGATGGGAAGCATTGCCATGAACCAAAATGGGGATATTGCTGTTGGATATTCCATATCAAGTACATCACTTTACCCTTCTATTGCTGTATCCGGACAAACTTCTGCCAATTCTGGAACGGGTATTTTTGATATTACCGAGGTCATTGTTAAACAAGGAAATGCCTCTCAAACAGGTATTGACAGGTGGGGAGATTATTCCATGATGTCAGTAGATCCTGTTGACGATCAGACTTTTTGGTATACAACTGAATACACAAATGGTGGCTGGAATTGGAGAACACAAATTGCATCTTTTGGATATGTGCAGATTCCTGTAGTTAATTTCACAGCAAATGAAACATTAATCCCGCTTAATGAAACTATTAATTTTACCGATGAGACAAGTGGGATTCCTACCGAGTGGCATTGGACGTTTGAAGGGGGAACACCCGAAACCTCAACCGAAAAAAACCCTCTAAACATTCAATATTCTGGCGAGGGAGAATTTGACGTTACATTGATTGCCACAAATGAACTTGGGACAGATACGCTCGTTAAAGAAGATTATGTGGTTGTAAGCGCATCTCTTCTACCCAGTGTAAATTTTACTGCCAATAAGGATGTGTTTTGTTTGGGCGAAGTTGTTTCATTTACTGATCAAACTGAATACAGCCCGATACAGTGGCTTTGGGAATTCGATCCTCCATCTGTAATTTTTATCAATGGAACCGATGAAACAAGTCAACATCCGGAAGTTGAATTTAATGAGGCTGCTGCCTTCGACGTCACCTTAACTGCATGGAATCTAAATGGTGAATCAGCACTCACCAAGACATCCTTGATTCAGGCAGGTGGTTATACGCCTTACTTCCGCGAGACATTTGAGGATGATGGTTTCAGGAGCCAGTACTGGACCATTGATAACCCTGATAATGATAAAACGTGGGAGATTTTTGAAATTGGAGGAACTACACCGGGATCATTTGCTGCCGGCATAAACTTTACCGAATATTTTGCCATAGGTCAACGTGACCGCCTCATTTCGCCACCATTTAACCTAAACGGTTTAAATTCAGCTTCACTCAGTTTTCAGCATGCATATGCCAAGAGGCTTGAAGAAGTATCCGACTCATTGATCATTTATATCTCTGATGATTGTGGAACCACTTGGACCCGCATTTTTGCTGACGCCGAAGATGGAAGCGGCAATTTTGCCACACACGAAATGACAGAAAATTTCTGGCCGGAGATAGCTTCTGATTGGTGTATTTCAGGCTGGGGAGCTTCCTGCTTTGATATTGATATTAGCCAGTGGGCGGGAAGTCCTGATGTTCAAATAGCCTTTGAAACCTACAGCTTTTACGGCAATCCCATGTTTATCGACAATATATCCATCAGTCAATATGTGGGTGTAGAATCTAATATCATTAGCAAAGATGATATCCAGGTTTTCCCAAATCCAAATAGTGGAAAATTCACAGTGGTTATTCCTGAAGAACAAATATTTGAAGAACTGGTCATATATAACAAGATCGGACAGGTGGTTCACAATGAAAGATTGAATAGCCAGGAAAATTCTATCCGTATTAACATGGGTTCTGAATGGCGAAATGGTATATATTTGATCCGGTTAACCAATTCAAATAATCAGATCATAACAAAAAAGGTCGTTGTCAATAAGTAATTTCTTCTATTCACCCGATATTGACGGGCATTTTCATACCTTAAACAAAGATGACTCAAATCATCTTGTTCGTGTATTACGCATTCAAAAGGGTGACAAAGTATATGTTACGAATGGTAAAGGGTTGATCTTTGAATGTGTGGTTACGGATCCCGATTCTAGAAGCTGCCAGGTTGAGATTATCCATCAGGAAGCAGGAGATGACCAGCGAGATTATAGGCTAAGAATAGCGATTGCTCCCACAAAAAACATCAACCGCTTTGAATGGTTTCTTGAGAAATGCACAGAAATTGGGGTTGATGTGATCAACCCGATGTTGACGGAACATTCAGAAAGAAAAATAATTAAAGTAGATCGCCTGAATCGTGTGATCACTGCAGCCGTGAAACAATCTCTCAAATCATTTCATCCCGAACTGGATAAATTGACATATTTTAAAGACTTCATTAAAACACCTTTTTCAGGTCAGAAATTCATTGCCTATGTGGATGCAAATGTGAAGGATGAACTTTTTACAATTTGCAAACCCGGCATGGATACCTTAATACTGATCGGTCCGGAAGGTGATTTCAGCCAGGAAGAGATTGAAACTGCCAAAGAAAACGGATTTATACTTGTTAAACTCGGACCGTCTCGCTTGCGGACTGAAACAGCAGGCGTTGTGGCTTGCCATACCGTTCACCTGGTTAATCTTTCTTAAAATAATACATATACCATTTTTTCAATATGTGCGTTTTATATATTTGCAGTGATTTATGAAGTTCTATTTCTCCATATTCATCCTATTAATTATCAATTTGCCAGCTACAAATGCGCAGGAGGTGAAAATTGCACTGCTGAAATATAATGGCGGCGGCGACTGGTATGCCAATCCTACTTCGCTCCCCAACCTTGTAAAATATTGCAACAAAAACCTGAATACAGATATTGATCCTGATATTGCCACTGTTGAGGTGGGTAGTACGGAAATATTTAATTATCCGTTCGTTCACATGACAGGTCATGGAAATATCATACTCAATCCTGATGAAGCAGAAAACCTGAGGAATTATTTGATTTCGGGAGGATTCTTACATGTTTCTGACAACTATGGGCTGGATCCCTATTT
>PKSW01000013.1 GCA_002869465.1 Marinilabiliales bacterium | reverse complement strand
CCAAAGCATTGCTGAAAAGCGCACAGGTTTTTAATTACACCAAACATGCAATGGATTACGGCGTGAAGATCGATGGACAAATTACTCCCGATCTAAATAACATGGTTGAAAGAAGCCGGGGTGTAGCTGATGGCATGAGCAAAGGTGTCCAGTACCTTTTGAAAAAAAATAAAGTAGATGTGATTCGGGGATTTGGAAAATTAAAACCCGGAAAATCAGTTGAAGTAACTGATGCTGAAGGAAAAACTACAGTATATCTTGCAGATCATATCATTATTGCTACAGGTGCTCAATCGAAGCAATTACCCAACCTGAAACAGGATGGTAAAAAGATCATCGGCTACCGTGAAGCCATGACGCTGGATAAACTTCCGAAAAGAATGGTCGTGGTAGGTTCCGGGGCGATTGGTTCAGAGTTTGCCTTTTTTTATAATTCACTTGGTGTGGAGGTTACGCTGGTTGAGTTTTTACCAAATATTATTCCGCTGGAAGACGTGGATGTGTCAAAACAACTGGCACGTTCTTTTAAAAAAGCCAAAATGAAGGTGATGGTCAATTCGGCTGTTGAAAGTGTGGATACAAGTGGTGATGTATGTAAAGTATTGATAAAAACCGCCAAAGGCGAAGAAACCATTGAAGCCGAGATTGTGTTGTCTGCCGTTGGTATCGAAACCAATCTTTCTGGTATCGGACTGGAGGAGGTTGGGATTGAAGTTGACAAGGGAAAAGTGAAGGTAGATAACTTTTATAAAACAAATGTGGATGGTTATTATGCCATTGGTGATATTGTTCACGGCCCGGCGCTGGCGCATGTGGCCTCACATGAAGGCATTACTTGTGTTGAAAAGATTGCAGGACAGTATGTTGAAGCTATTGATTATGACAACATCCCAGCCTGTACCTATACCAACCCAGAAGTGGCTTCTGTTGGTATGACTGAGCAACAGGCACTGGATGCCGGATATGATATCAAAGTAGGTAAATTTCCTTTTACGGCATCAGGTAAAGCGAGTGCTGGTGGTAACAGGGATGGTTTTGTTAAAGTCATATTTGATGCCGGTATCGGGCAGTGGTTGGGTTGTCATATGATTGGTGACAATGTAACCGAAATGATCGCTGAGGTGGTGGTGGCCAGGAAGAAAGGAGCTACTGGACATGACATCATTAAATCGGTTCATCCACATCCGACCATGTCAGAAGCCGTGATGGAGGCCGTAGCCGATGCTTTTAATGAAGTGATTCATATTTAGACCTGCGGATTCCTGAAACTTAATATTCTGGGGATGCAAAATCTCAAGCTGGAAGGAGTGAATATTTTGGTTCTAAATTGATCTTTTGATAATTGTGGTTGCGATAGATTATCAATTCTATTGCCGGTAATTTTGGCAAATTCCGTGTTTTTATAAAGCACACCTACATACAGTGCTTGTAAATAAAAAATCAGCCTGTACAAGTCACCTGTTTCGTATTCAGTTTGTTGTAACAATGTAGTCGTTTTATCAAATTCGAGTTTGAGTCGTTCATTTACCTGATTATAATTGGTGCAAAAACTCACAAAAGTGGTAATGCCCGCATTCATGTCTTTATACATATCCTGGCTATCATTCAGGTACTGAATAAACGCCCCGAGTTGATAAAATGCTGCTTTGTTTTTTTCCGTTATTTCAAAGAGGAGCGAAGCCGTGAGTAAAATAGCTGTACCACCTTTATTTCTGATTAATTCGTGGATTTCTGCTTCGCTTACATTTTTTTTCAATTGCGAATTACTGTCAATTTGCGGTTTGCGAATGGAGAAGTCTTTGATAAAATTTGCTTTTGTAGCATCAATGGATGTCAGTAATTTGTCATGATAAAGAATGAATATTTTCTCAATAGCAAAGCATTTGTTAAGTTTATGATAATCGCCACTTAATAAGATTGAAATTCTTTGTGAATCAATTTGATGATCATCCACCATCAGGTCAGTAATGGCCATGAGTGCACCAAGATAGACAAGGGTTTCTTTTT
>PKSW01000250.1 GCA_002869465.1 Marinilabiliales bacterium | reverse complement strand
CCCTGGCTACAATTCACAAATGGATTACACTACACCTTCAATTGCAAAAATCCTCACCGATAATGGCTATGCCACAGCAGCTTTCGGTAAATGGCATAATACACCAATGGAGGAAGCTTCACCAGCAGGTCCTTTTGAAAGTTGGCCTACAGGCATATGGGGGTTTGAATATTTCTGGGGTTTTATGGGTGGCGAAACCAACCAGTTCCACCCCTTACTTTATGAAGGAACAACAGCTATTGAAACTCCAAAAACAAATGCGGATGGATCAACATTTCATATATCACACGGAATGGCAGATCAGGCAATTCAATGGTTAGATAACTGGAAAGGATTACGAGATGATGATCCATTCTTTATCTATTACACACCAGGAGCGGTGCATGCCCCCATCCAAGTACCTGAGGAATGGCGTGACAAATACAAAGGTCAGTTTGACGAAGGATGGCATGTTTATCGAGAACAACAATTGGAACGCCAAAAGAAACTGGGTTTGGTACCAGAAGATGCTGAAATGGTCGATTGGCCTGAATCACTTCCTACATGGGATTCGTTTAGTGATGAAGGCAAGGAATATCTTTCCCGCCAGATGGAAGTGAATGCAGCATTTTTAGAACATGTCGATTATCATGTTGGGCGTGTGGTAAACCATATAGGAACCTTAGAAGAATTGGATAATACATTGGTTATTTATCTTACTGCTGACAATGGATGCACAGCGGAAGGCACACCGACCGGAACTTTCTCCGAATTGCTTATGCAAAATGGCTTTCCACCTTTAACCATGGAACAGCAATTAGAAAAGCTTGAGGAATATGGTGGATTAGAAGAATGGGGTGGCCCACATTTGGCAAATCATTACTCTACAGCTTGGGCCTATGCTTCATCAACACCGTTTCAGTGGACAAAACAAATGGCTTCTCACTTTGGAGGAACCATGTCGGCTACAGCCATACGCTATCCTAAAATGATAAACGCCAAGGGAGAATGGCGCGATCAATTTCAAAATGCTACGGATATTGTACCCACCATTCTGGAAGTTACCGGCGTAGCTGCACCTGATTATGTAAATGGGCAGGCACGTAAAGAATACCCGGGAAAGTCACTTACCTATGCATGGAATGATGCTGATGCGAAAACAAAGCATAAAACACAGTATTTTGAAATGACCGGATTTGTAGGTTTGTATCACGAAGGTTGGAGTATTTGCGGAAAACCATATCGTATTCCATGGTCGGTTGATCCTGAAGCGTTGGCAAACTTTAACCCACTGAATACAGAATGGGAACTGTATAATATAAACGAAGACCCCATACAATCCATCAATTTAGCAGACAAACATCCTGAGAAAGTAAAGGAGCTGGAAGAGCTATTCTGGAGTGAAGCTGATAAATATGATGTTTATCCAGTTGGTGGTTCTCTGGGCAGAACTTTACAACCTGAATCAAATCCACAAAGAGCAGCAAAAAAGCACTGGGAGTTTACAACCAATACTTATCGTGTGCCTGAATTGGCAGGGCCGGAAATAAAATCAACGAATTACGAAGTTAATGCCTACATAACTGCCGATAAATCAACCGAAGGTGTAATATATGCCGTAGGAGAGCGAATGGGTGGACAAGTGCTATTTATTAAGGACGGCAAACTTCGTTATAGTTATTCAACTTTAGGCTTGTATTGGCATGATTTCGAAGGAAATGTTAAAATTCCCCAAGGCGAAGTAAAAATCACCTTGAAGCACACCATGAAAGAAGCCAAATTAAACGGCCCATCCTATGTACAACTATTTATTAATGATAAAGAAGTTGGACAAATGGAAATTAAAGCCACGGTTTATGGAGCCTATACAGGACATGAAACTTTTGATATTGGTAGAGACGAAGGAATGCCTGTTAATGAAGAATACGCTGAAAAAGGCAAGTTTAAATTTACTGAAGGGCAATTACCTAAAGTGGTATTTGATATTTCAAATCCGGATGATCAGGAATTTAGTGCCTCAGAATACACTGATGTAGATTAATTG
>PKSW01000017.1 GCA_002869465.1 Marinilabiliales bacterium | reverse complement strand
GGTTAAAAAATATTTTTATAACAACATAAAATAATTAAAGATGAAAAAACAACTGTTACTATTTATAATGGCCGGAATAATCGGACTTTCACTGTCCGCTCAGGATGATGAAGGAAGCCAGAGCCGCGAATCTATGGCCGTGGATGCAACCGCTACACAGTGGAGTTTCCAGCTGGGGTACCAGTGGATGCCTGACTATCACCAGGACATGATAAACGACACAACGACTAGACCATTAGGTCTGGATAATTATCTGCAATTGCGTATTGTAGCGCCCATTCCTTTAAAAGGTTTTACAATTCTGCCTAGGTTGACCATTAGGCATTATGAAGATTTGCAAAATGGAAAGTCAGGTTTTGGAAATACAGAGCTTTTTGCGTTAATTGTGCCGGGGTTTTCTGATTGGGGATCAGGTAGGGCAGGTATTGGACCTCTTGTAACATTCCCGGGAAATCCGGATGTAGCAAAAAAAGAATGGGGATACGGATTTGCTGCAGCGATTGTAAACAATTCCGGGAACTGGTTTTATGGGCTGCTATTCACACAGTCTTTCAGGGCAGTAGATCCAAATGCAATACCGCCTGAAGAAACTGATGTCAACCCTTTAGGAATAGCTCCCTTCTTGAACTATCGCTTTGGTAAAACAGGTATTTACCTGCAAACGGCGGATATTGTCGCTTTATATGACTGGACGTCTAATGGATTTTACTTACCAATTGGCCTCCGACTTGGTAAAGTATGGGTGTGGGAAAAATCATCCCTTAATGTATATGGCGAATACAGGACCAGTGCGGTCTATAAAAATTGGCAAGGATCGGCGGTTAAAAATTCATATCGTGTAAATGTATCTTATACTATACCCGTTGGGAGATAAACAGAAAATTTTTATCAGTTAATTTCTTTGATATGCATACAACCATTATAAACAGCTCACCACATCTCATTTTTGTGGTCCTTATGATGTTGTGTATCGCTATAATTAAAAATGGTTATACCCAGGACTCAATTATATCAAAACTCCCAAAAGGTAAGTGGATATCTAATCGAGGACCATTTGATCCCAGGCCATATGATAACACCTTGTTTGGTAGTTTACTTTTTACAGATGATTATTTTAATTGGAAAAATAAGTTGTGGATAGACAAGGGTATTTCATTCGGTGGATATTTCTCGGCAAACATCCAGATTGGATCGCAAGGCTTGCCTACACATCAAATCAGCGAAACACTCATTTTATTTACCTGGGAACCGCTTCGCAAGGCAAGAAGTGCTGGTCGCCTGGTTGTCGGATTTGCTTACGACCTAACCTTTGGTAAACCCACAACACGTGGATTTGCAGATAACCAAAAATTGATTGAAACGCCCAATGATCTTGATACGGATCCAGACCAAACATTTGCTACGCTGGGATTATTGCACTGGACACAAGAATGGAGAACCGGGCCCAATGGTGGATGGGCTATTCGAGCGGGTCAACTTTATGCTCCTTCTTACTTTGGTCCGGCACGCTACCTTGATGATGACCGGCGGTTTTTTATGGCTCGACCTGTGGCTGCAGCCGCTGGAGCACAATGGGTTGGAAATAATGATATAGGACTTGGTGTTAACGCGTTATACTGGAAAACACCATTCTACATTTCTGTCGCAGTAATGGATGGTAAAGCCAATCGGAATTATCCTGATGTTAAAAGTCTTGGTGATGCAGAATTTCTTTACCTGGCTGAAGTAGGACTAGAGCGGGATATTGACGGACCCAATGAGGCTACCCTTCGAATTACCTTTAGTCACCTTGACCTTACGGATAAATCGGGACCAGGTCAGTCTTTGATGATCTCCGGGGATATGCTCTTTAATGGAGTATGGGGTATAGCAGCTCGTTATAGCAGATCATTCAAGCGATTTACTTCTGATTATAAAGAACTGGTCTCACTGGGATTTTTGTGGGAACAACCATTCAACAGGTCTCAGGATTTAGCGGGATTAGGTGTCTTTACCGGAAAACCAAGTGACCCCAATCATAATTGGG
>PKSW01000056.1 GCA_002869465.1 Marinilabiliales bacterium | reverse complement strand
AGGATTTTGGGGTTGAATCACCGTGCCCTGAACAACCACGCGTGGTGTACCGCCATAAATACCATAATAATTTGTTCTTGCATCATTTTCAACCGGATTGTGCAGCGAGAAAATACAAGTTGAATATGGAGAACTTGGGTGATAAGCAATATGTAATACATCAGGATAATCATCCAGCAAATCGTAAAGTGCTGGATTTCTTGCTGCACAGATACTACAGCGTGAATTTGTAAAATGCTCAACAATAACTGTTTGCGTTTGCTGCGACCATAGTTGCAATCCTACAAACAGAATGATCGCAATGGAGAATAGTTTTTTCATCATATCTTTTTTATTTAATTGTCGGTAAACTTTATCAAACCTTACATTCAAATTAGTATTCGTATTATTCCACATATCCATTATGAATTACAATGACATTTAGGTATTTTTGTAGATATTCATTTTTTCTTAAAACATAGTAGCATTTTAATAATAAAAATCAATGAGAACTCTTTTTACCCTTTTCCTTGTCAGCATTTCCCTGTCAATCTGTGCACAATCTGCGGGCGACACACTTGTAATTCCCACTTTTAATTATACCCAAACACATGGCTGGCCATGGTGTGGTTTTAGCAGAGACACGATGATTGATTTCCCCGATAATCCGGATCTGACTTACGAAAAGATCATCATGGCATATAATATGAGGTGTAAAGATGGATTGGTTTCGGTACCGGGTAACACCAACCTGGGTTGTGGTGAGTGGGATTATTCCTGTAATACCTACATCCATGATTCCTCAAGGGTAGATTCAGTGATCAGTTTTACAAATTCTCATACCATAACCAATTTTTCGGGTAGCGTGTATAATTATGTCGAAACACCTACTTATAATTACTACCAGTATTTACAGAAAAACGTTCAAATTGATCAAACAAATTCTGAAACCCTTTCACAAGTTGGAAATGGAACAGAAGCACTATCGGAAGTTATTCAGGCTGATCAGAATTCTGGAAAATCACAATATTTACTTACACAGGCAGAACTTTCAGTAGCTGGAGTAGTCTCAGGTGAGATCGATGGGATATTACTAGATGCTACTGGCGGAGCCGATGCAGGTTATCTAATGATAAAGATTAAATCCACGGAAAAAACGGAACTTACTGCTTCATCACCTGATTTGGAAGGATTTACTGAAGTTTATTTTCATGATTATGTTTTTACTATGGGGTCGAATAGAATCCAATTTCACACGCCGTTCAATTGGGATGGAACTTCCAACCTTATTATTGAGATCTCCTTTACCAATAGAATTGCCAGTAATGCATTGGAAATCATTGGAGATAATACGACAATGATTTCGGGTTTGTATGCTTACAATGGAACGCACCTTGAAAATATTGGTGGCTATATCCAAATTCCAACCGACCCTTTCTCAAGTATTTCCGAAGAAATTACCATTTCATTTTGGAGTTACGGAAACGAAAATATCCAACCCATTAACAATAGTTTTTTACATGGTGTGGATGGCAATGGTAACAGGACTGTAAATGTGCATCTTCCATGGAGTAACTCCAACGTATATTGGGATTGTGGTAACGATGGAGGCACTTACGACAGAATCTATGCTGCTGCAACTGCGGATCAATACGAGGGTAGATGGAACCACTGGGCTGCGACAAAAAATGCTATTACAGGTGAAATGAATCTCTATTACAATGGTGAACTATGGCTTTCAGGAGCTGACAAATCATTACTTATAGACATTCAGGATTTTGTAATTGGAAACAATGGATCCGGAGCCAGCACCTATTTTGGAAAAATAGATGAAGTAAGGGTTTGGGATGCTGAACTCTCCGAAACAACAATCTACGAATGGATGTATAAATCTGTTGACAACTCACATCCTGATTACAACAATTTGGTTGCTTATTATAAATTAGATGAAGGTGATGGGTATTCAACAATGGATGCTTCACCTCACGGAAAAACCGGCGAAATAAATGGTTTTATGTATTGGTTGTATGAGCGTGGTGATAACCTCAATCATGGTTTTTCAGAAACCACAGGACGTCCTAACATCACTTTTGCCCAGGGTGATTATGACCTGACAATCACAGATGTTATCGTAACCGACTCAGTAGCAAACTACCCAAATATAGTAACTGAATACGAGATTATACCCAGATGGGGTAGCATGTTAAACGACAGTATCAATCCGGTTTCTGTTAATGAGTTTTGGGAAGCGGTATATGAAGTAACGTATGATCCTGAAGGTGTCGCAATTGACTCGACTATGGTAGAAGCAACAGCTTCGATCGAACCAACTGAACTTCAATATTTCAAGAGATATCCGGCCAAATATGAGATCATGTCATTTGTAACCCCCTATGGCATTTATCTTGACCTGGGTATGGAAGGCAAGACCTGGTATTTTGATGTAACCGATTATGCTCCCATACTTCAGGGTAATAAAAGAATGACCATCGAAAGGGGAGGTGAATGGCAGGAAGATATGGACATTAAATTTTATTATAAAGTAGGAACACCACCCAGAGATATTCTTGACATCAAGCAAATATGGAGAGCAGATTCCAAATCTTATAATGATATTCAAAATGAAAGGGCATTCGAAACCCGCGATATTCAAATGCTTCCTGACGGAGAATCATTTAAATTGATGACTGTCATATCAGGCCACGGACAGGAAGGAGAATTTACACCGCGGCATCATACCATGAATATAGACGGAGGAGATATCGAATTTGACCAGGTTGTCTGGACAGAATGTTCCACCATCCCAATTTATCCTCAAGGCGGCACTTGGGTGTATGACAGGGCAGGATGGTGCCCTGGAGACCCCAGTGATATTCATGAATATGATATCACACCTTATGTAAGTGCAGGCCAAACACATAGTTTTGATTATGATGTAACCTATGCTACAGGAACTTCAAATTATATTGTCAGGCAGCATTTGGTTACTTACGGTAATCCTAACTTTAATCTTGATGCAGCAGTTGTAAGGATTCTAAAACCGAATAAAGATGATGCAAGTCAGGATCGATTCAATCCGGCTTGTACCTATCCGGAAATCATCATCCAAAATACCGGGTCAACCGCATTAACAAGCCTCGATATCGAATACTATGTGGAAGGCGGCGATACAGAAAATTACGAATGGACAGGATCCCTTGAATTTTTAGAACAGGAAACCGTTGTGCTTCCCATCCCCGAACTTACATTCTGGTTGGGAACCGTGGACAAATTTACGGTCAACATCAGTAATCCAAATGGGCAGGAAGATGAATACATCTTTAACAATTCATGCAGTGCCTATTTTGATGATATTCATGTATATCCTGAAGGGAATATTATTACAATTCAGCTTAAAACAAACAATGTGGGCTACCAAACAACATACACCCTGTACGATGGAGAAGGAAATATTTATTTTGAGCGAGATGGCTGTGACAACAATACCGTTTATAATGATGAGTTTTACCTGTTCCCCGGCTGTTACAAATTACGTATCGATGATTCAGGAGATAATGGACTCGATTTCTGGCACCAACCCAACCAGGGAACCGGTTATTTCAGGATAAAAGATTCTGATGGAGCAACACTTTATACGTTTGATCCCGATTTTGGCGGATTTGCCGAATTTGAATTCGGTATCGGTAATATTACTAGAATTGATGAGGTCAGCAATACATTTAACATAAGTATTTACCCCAATCCAACTACTGATAAAATCAACTTGAGCGTGAAAGGACCGGGAAATACAAAAGCCTCAATGAGTCTTTTAAACTCATTATCATCTACAGTGATGGAAAAAGAATGGTCTGCTATTGGTGAAGATTTTAACACCGAAATTGATATGAGCCACTTACCATCAGGCATTTACTTTTTACAATTCAACTGCGGTGACCGTTCAAAAACAGAAAAAATAATTAAGCGTTAAACATTTTATCATGAACCACAAAATCGCTAGTCATTACGAGATGGTAAAGAAATACCATCCTGAATATTTGGAAGCTGTTGAAAAATTAGGGCTCACGGCAAAAGACGCCGGACCCATTGATGAAAAGACCGCCCAACTCATTCAACTCGCGGCTTCCATTGCCAGTAAATCAGAAGGAGCCACCCACAGCCATACAAAAAGGGCTCTAAAGCTTGGTGCTTCAAAAGAAGAGATCAGGCATTGTGTGCTGATCCTGACAAATACATTGGGATTTCCTGCTGTGATGGCCGGTCTGAGTTGGGTAAACGACATCCTGGAATAATACAGCCCTGGATATTGTTATTATCAGATTATCAATTTATTACAAGAGTTTTTCTATCCAGGTTGATAAATAACTAAAATAGTGCTTGCATCGGGTGTATACTATGTGTATATTTGTGTATGCAAAAACAAATTTCAAATAAAGAAATAGAAGCGCTACAGGCCATCAGAAGCTACCTGATGAAACACGGCAAAATGCCCAGTGTGAGGGAACTGATGAAGGAGCTTCATTATAAATCGCCCCGTTCTGCATCCGTAGTCATGCAAGGGCTCATCGATAAGGGCATCTTAAAGAAAAAGAAAGATGGTAGCACCCAACTCATTCAATATGAAATAGATGCGTTTGGAGATACACCGCAGGAGCAAACGGTAAAAGTGCCTTTGCTCGGGACAGTTACATGCGGACTGCCCATTCTTTCAGAAGAAAATATTGAAGCAGAACTGGCCGTTTCCACCAAAGTAGCCAAGCAACCCGGAACCTATTATTTATTACGAACCCAGGGAGATTCGATGAACCAGAAAGGCATTCATGACGGTGACCTCGTGCTGGTAAAACACCAGAATAATGCCGATAACGGAGATATAGTCGTGGCGTTGATAGATGACGAAGTGACTGTAAAAGAACTGAGAGTGAACAACGACAATGTCGTATTGCTGCCTCGGTCCTCCAACAAAACACATATGCCGATCATCCTTTCCAAAGATTTTGTGGTACAGGGCATAGTCGTTTCTGTAATTCCTATGTAATATAAAAATGGATAGATCCATTGTACATATCGACCTGGATACCTTTTTTGTATCGGTAGAACGCCTGCTCGATTCACGACTGAACAATAAGCCTGTACTCGTAGGAGGTACGAATGGGAGGGGGGTTGTGGCTGCCTGCAGCTACGAGGCCCGCCGTTATGGTATTCACTCGGCCATGCCTATGGGAATGGCGCAAAGGCTGTGTCCCGAAGCCATCGTGATTAGGGGCGATGGTGGCATGTACAGCAAATTCTCCAACATGGTAACCGAAATTATCAATGAAGAGTCGCCCCTGTACGAAAAATCCTCTATCGACGAATTTTATATTGATGTAAGCGGCATGGATCGCTTTTTTGGTACCTATAAATGGGCCCAGGAACTCCGGTCTAAGATCATGAAAGAAACGGGACTGCCTATTTCATTTGGCCTGTCTACCAATAAAACCGTAGCCAAAGTAGGTACCAGCGAAGCCAAACCCAATAACCACATCAATATTCCCAAAGGCTATGAAAAAGACTTCCTGGCACCTTTAGCTGTAAAAAAAATTCCGATGGTAGGAGACAAGAGCTATAGAATGCTTTTAAGTATGGGCGTCAAATATGTGAAAACCGTGCAGGAGATACCTGTTGAACTCATGGAAAGCATTATGGGGAAAAACGGGATTGTATTGTGGAAAAAAGCCCAGGGCATCGACAATACACCTGTTGAACCCTATAATGAACGCAAATCCATCTCTTCTTCCATCACACTTGATAAAGATACCATTGACACCCGGCAGCTAAAGAACATCTTAACCGCCATGGCCGAAAAGCTGGCTTACCAACTCAGGAACGAACAAAAACTCACATCGGTAATTACCGTAACCATTCGTTATTCTGATTTCGACACCCGTACGCGGCAACACCGGATACCTTACACATCGCTGGACCATACACTGATAAAAACCGTTATGAGCCTTTTCGACCAGCTTTATGACAGGAGACTGCTGGTAAGGCTGGTGGGTGTTCGCTATAGCAACCTGATATCAGGAAATTACCAGATGAACCTTTTTGAAGATACCTCTGAAATGATCAACCTTTACCAGGCCATGGACAGCATACGTAACCGCTTTGGCAATACTGCGATAAGGCGCGTTTCAACCCTGGGAAGCCGTATCAGAAACGGAGGAAGCCCATTCCAGGGAAACCTTTCAGCATAAACCATGTTGCTCAACTGCCACACATACTACAGCTATAAGTATGGAACCGTTTCCATTGAAGATCTCATAAAAGACGCACTGGAAAAAGATTATAATTACCTCGTACTGACAGATATCAACAGTACTTCCGCCAGCATCGACTTTGTACGACAATGCCTTGTAAAAAAAATAAAACCCGTGCTGGGCATAGATTTCAGGAATGGGGCACAACAAAAATATATCGGCATTGCAAAGAACAACGAGGGGTTCCGCAAGCTGAATGAACACCTCACAAGACATCTGCATGCATCAGAAGACTTTGATAACAGGTCGCCAGTGTTCCAACACGTATATATAATTTATCCTTTTAAAGATTTTAATTACATAAAGTTACGAAAGAATGAATTCGTTGGTATTCGCCCGGCTGAGTTAAATAAACTACAGTTTTCTGATTGGAAAAATCACCCGGATAAGATACTTATCCTGCATCCGGTAAGCATTCGTAATAAGCGTGATTTCAATATACATCGGTTGCTACGCGCCATTGACAACAATACCTTATTGAGCAAACTGCCCAAAACTGAAGAAGCCCAACCCGATGAAATGATGCGCTCAGAAGATGAATTGATAGATATTTTCAAGAACCATCCACAGATCATAGAGAATACAAAACAAATCATTGATAATTGCGCCATCCATTTCAAATTCAAAGGCTTTAAAAACAAAAAGAGCTTTACAGAATCACCCGAAGAGGATTTCAAACTTTTAAAAAAAGAAGCCGAAAAAGGAATCGCATACCGGTATAAAAATCCCTCACAGGTAGTCATCGACCGGATGAACAAGGAATTGAAGATCATTCAGGAGATGGATTTCTGCTCCTATTTTCTCATCAACTGGGACCTGGTGAAATACGCACAAAGCCAGGGCGTGCACTATGTAGGAAGGGGAAGCGGTGCCAACAGCATGGTGGCCTACCTGCTGCGCATCACCGATGTGGACCCCATTGAACTGGACCTGTATTTCGAACGATTTATCAATCCTGCACGCACATCACCACCCGATTTCGACCTTGATTTTTCTTCCCGCGACCGGAACAAAATGACAAAATATCTTTTTGACAGATATGGCTGGGACAATGCAGCGCTTGTCGGCACCTACATTACCTTCCAGTATAAATCCATGATCCGTGAGCTTGGAAAAGTATTTGGATTGCCATCCAGCGATATTGAGAAACTACAGCGCACCAAAGGCCTCAACCAACTGGATGACATCAGCAAACTCGTGATTACCTACAGCCATTATATCCATGGATTTCCGAGCCATTTGAGTGTCCATTCCAGTGGCATCCTCATTTCAGAAGAACCATTGAGCACCTACTCGGCTACTATACTGCCCCCAAAGGGCTTTCCAACCGTACATTTCAGCATGATCGAAGCCGAAGATATCGGTTATACCAAATTCGATATACTCGGGCAACGTGGATTGAGCAAAATAGAAGATGCCGTAACTATTGTAAAGGAAAATGCCGGGCAGGAAATCGACATCCACGACATTCCCAGATTTAAGAAGGATGAAAAAGTGAAGCAATTGCTGATGAAAGGTAAAACCATCGGTTGTTTCTATGTTGAATCGCCTGCCATGCGCATGCTGCTCAGGAAACTGGAGGCCGACGACTATATTCGGCTGGTGGCAGCCAGTTCCATCATCCGTCCGGGTGTTGCCAAAAGCGGTATGATGCGAGAATATATCCTGCGTTTCAGGGAAAAGGAGCGGAGGGAGGCTGCCCGGAAAGAAATGCCTGCTTTCTACGATCTGCTGGCAGAAACCTATGGCGTAATGGTTTACCAGGAAGACGTGATCAAAGTGGCCCATTATTTTGCAGGACTTACACTGGCAGAATCGGACGTACTCCGCAGGGGCATGTCGTGGAAATTTAAACAACGCAACGAATTTGGAAGGATCAGGGATAAGTTCTTCTCCAATTGCGAGGAAAGAAACTACCCAAAACACTTGGTAGAAAGGGTTTGGACACAGATCGAGAGTTTTGCCAATTATGCATTTTCAAAGGGACACTCGGCTTCATATGCCGTTGAAAGCTACCAGGCGCTCTACCTAAAAGCACATTTCCCCCTGGAATATATGGTAGCCACTATCAATAATGGAGGTGGTTTCTACCATACGGAATTGTATGTGCACGAAGCCCGCATGCACGGCGCCACGGTAGAACCACCCTGTATAAATACTAGTGAAGCGAAAACCATCATTGAGGGAAAAACAATTTTCCTTGGATTCAGTATGCTGAAAAGTCTGGAAACAAAAACCATTGCCATTTTACTGGCCGATCGCTACCGAAATGGACCTTTTAACAATTTACGCGACTTTCTCAAGCGGGTATCCATTTCACTGGAACAGCTATCCATTCTGATCCGGATCGATGCTTTCCGGTTTACGGGGAAATCAAAAAAGGAATTGATATGGGATGCCCATTTTTTGCTATCCAAAGCAAAGAAAACCAGACCCATCAATACCTTGTTTTATGAAGCAGCAAAGGAGTTCGTTATACCACCATTATATGCCCACGCACTTGAAAGTGCCTACGACGAAATAGAACTGGTAGGTTTTCCGATAGGCATTTCTCCTTTTAAACTGGTCGAAATTAATGATGACAAATATTCACCTGCAAGAAAGCTCCCATACATGATTAACAAAAGGGTAGAGGTGATCGGTTATTTGATTCATGCAAAAAGAACGCGAACCACCAACGGAAAACAAATGACTTTTGGTACTTTTATCGACCGGGAAGGTAACTGGATTGATACGGTTCAGTTTCCGGAAGTCACTGCAAATTACCCGTTTCGTGGCCCGGGCTGTTACAAAATAAAAGGTAAAGTAATTTCTGAATTTGGATTTATAAGCATTGAAACATCAGAACTATACAGGATACCAACAATTAATATAGAGGAACCTTCAACAAGGTTAAAATTAAATAGCGAGCAACTGGTAAGTTAAGATTTAATGTATGAGATTTATGGTTTATGGTTTAGAATTTAGAATTTGTAACTTAGAGTTTAGGATTTAGATATTAAAATTTATTTGGGATTTGAGATTTGGTTATTGATCATTAATAAAGAATCATGTGCGGACAATATGCCATCGTAAGTAAAATTGAAAAGATTGAAAAGCAATTCAATGTGGCCTTGAAAGAAGGACTGGAATTTGAATCAAATAAGATCATTGTTCCCGGTACTAAAGGACTAGTGATTACAGATGAAAACCCGCGAATTATCCAGGATTTCACCTTCGGATTTACACCTTCATGGGCTGATAAATTGAAATACATCATTAATGCCAGGGCTGAAGGTGACCATAACAAAGAGAATTCACAGGATTACACAGGGGGCAAAGGTATTATCAACAAACCTTTCTTCAGGAAAGCCATTCGTTCACAGCGATGCCTCGTTATTGCAGATAGTTTTATTGAAAGCACAGGCAAAAAAGAACTTAAAAAGTCGTACAATGTGTATTTTAAGGAGCATGTAAACCCGATTGCATTTGCGGGTATTTGGGATACATGGCAAAACAAGGATACGGGAGAAATCCACGACACATTTGCCATCATTACAACCCGACCTAATCAGTTGATGTTAAAAATTCCCCACGACCGCATGCCCGTAATTCTTAAACCGTACTTGTTTTCAAGGTATTTAAGTACTAAAAGTCCGTTAAGTGACATCACTGCTATGCTCGAACCATATGATGCCCGGGAAATGAATGCCTATGAAATTGCCACTTCATTTTACAACGAAAGAAATGATGCCCGCAAAGCTTTGCAACCATTCAGCCAGCGATTGGACAAGGAATACGATGTAAAATTGAAGCAACAGCTTAAATTGTTTGGTATGGGAGAATCACCTTCGAGGGACAAAAAGAATAATAGGTAATCTCATCTTATTCAATATCTTTCATCGAAAAACTGATCCGTTTCCGATGCACATCAATATCCAGCACCTTTACTTTTACATGCTGGTTCAGGCTCACGTAATCGGCCGGATTACTGATATATTCATTGGCCAAGTGTGAAATATGTACCAAGCCATCCTGTTTCACACCCACATCCACAAAAGCGCCAAAATTGGTGATATTGGTAATGATTCCCGGTAATTCCATACCGATCTCCAGATCAGTAATTTTATGAATGCCTTTGGCAAATTCAAATATTTCCGCCCTTTTACGGGGATCCAGTCCGGGTTTCAACAATTCCTTCCTGATGTCATTCAGGGTGGCCAGGCCAGTATCATTCGTAACGAATTGTGCGAAGTCCAGCTTATTGATCACTTCTTTATTACCGACCAGATCAGCAACATCAAGTCCTGCATGTTTGGCAATTTTTTCAACAGCAGAATAACTCTCAGGATGCACTGCACTGTTATCCAGGGGATTCTTACCATTTTTAATGCGTAAAAAGCCGGCGCATTGTTCGAAAGCTTTGCTGCCCATCCTAGGGACCTTTTCCAATGATTTCCTGGATTCGAAGGTTCCATTCTCGTTCCTGTAATCAATTATATTTTGTGCCAATTGTGGGCCCAGTCCTGATACATACCTCAGTAAATGTTTACTGGCTGTATTTACATCCACACCCACCAGGTTTACACAGCTTTCAACTACTGTATCGAGTGATTCTTTAAGCTGTTTCTGATCGACATCATGCTGGTATTGGCCCACACCAATAGATTTGGGTTCTATTTTTACCAATTCGGCCAGCGGATCCATAAGCCTGCGCCCGATGGAAACTGAACCCCTGACCGTTACATCATAATCAGGAAACTCTTCACGTGCTTCAGGCGATGCCGAATAAATGGAGGCACCTGCTTCATTCACTATAAAAACCAGCACATCATCCCTGAACCGTATCCTGCGAACCAGGTTTTCAGTTTCCCTGCCGGCCGTGCCATTTCCAATGGCAATTGCTTCAATATTGTACTGCTGAACTAATGTATTGATCTTGCTCATAGCTGGTCCTGACTGCGATTGCGGCGGATGGGGATAGATAGTATCATTATGGAGAAGTTGGCCGTTTTCATCCAGGCAAACAATTTTGCAACCGGTGCGGAAACCAGGATCTATAGCGAGAATTCTTTTTTCACCGAGAGGAGCAGTTAGTAATAGTTGTTTCAGGTTTTCAGCAAAAACTCTGATAGCATCTGCATCTGCTTTCTCTTTTGACGATGCTGCAAATTCGTTTTCAATGGAAGGGGAGAGGAGTCGTTTGTAACTATCCTTGACAGCAAGCGCTACATCTCCGCTTATATCGTTCCTGACAAAAAGCCGATTCAATCTTTCCAGTGCATATGCTGATGGAGGTTTGATGTTCACCTTTAAAAACCCTTCTTTTTCGCCCCGTCTGATAGCCAGTAAGCGATGTGATTTGCAGCGGGCAAGCTTTTCTTCATATGCAAAATAGTCACTGTAATTCTGTGCCTCAGCTTCCCTGGTTTTAACAACTTTAGAAGAAATAACCGCCTGATTTTCAAATAGCTGACGGATTATCATTCTGGCTTTTTTGTTTTCGTTGATCCACTCGGCTATAATATCCCGTGCTCCCTGCAAAGCTTCATCCACCGAGCTAACATTTCCTTTCACGAACGAAGCTGCTCTTTCGTTAATATTGACTTCACGCTGCGCCATGATGATCTTTGCCAAAGGTTCCAAACCATTTTCCCTGGCTGTATCCGCTTTCGTTTTCCGTTTTTGTTTGTAGGGCAGATATAGGTCTTCCAATTCAGCAGCATCGAAAGTGCTTTGTATGGCTGCTTTTATCTCATCGGT
>PKSW01000309.1 GCA_002869465.1 Marinilabiliales bacterium | reverse complement strand
AAGGGTCAGCTCTTTGGTTTTTTCGATCAATCCGAATTGTTGGATCAAAGGATAATTGCTTAAAGCACTGTCCTGGCAAGCTTCAATGGTCAGGGTTTGTGCCTGGCTCATAATGGCTATAAAAATGGCAACTATGCATATTAATTTCTTCATTATTTGATCGTTTTATAACAAAATGGCATTTTTGACAAAAGCTATTACCTGTTCTGGCCGCTCATCAATATAGGTTTTGTACTTTTCTTTGTCACCATCGAGGGCAAAACCGGTGATAATGGGTTTGGCTACGAAAGGGAAAATACACATGGAAAGTATATTTGTTATCAGGTGCACCGGGGCAATGGGCCTAATCACTTTGTCTTCAACCGCTTTATTGATCAGGTCAAAAAGCTTTTGTTTGTCGAAATGGCTGTTGCGCATTTGCTCCACAATTCTCTCAGGTTTTCTGTTCAATTCATGAATAACGAATTGTGGGATGTAAGGCCTGTTTTTAAGCATCTTTATGTACTGCCTGATAAAGCTTTCGAGAAACTCTTAAAATGTCAACTCATTGGTGATGGCCATCTCAAAAATGACAAAGATGTCTTTGAACAGTATGTCGAATATTTTTTCGAACAATTTGTTTTTGGTCCTGAAATAATAATGCAATAAGGCTTTGTTAATGCCTGCCTCATCGGCAATTTGTTGCATGCGTGCTCCATCCATTCCTTTTTGGATAAATACCTTTTTGGCAGCTTCAACTATTTTATCTTCGGTGTTTTCTTTCTTAACCATATGTTTTAACTATTTGATTAAATCAATTGGTCAAAAGTAGATTATTTTTAATCGCTTGTCAAGTTTTTGGAGAAAAAAACATTTTTGGTTGTACTTTTGTGTCAAAATTCAAATAAAACATCATGAAGAATATTATATGGTTTAGTTTAAGTGTAATCGCTTTTGTTTGGCTGGCATCGTGTTCAAGCCCCGAAAGTAAACTTATAGGTACATGGAAAGTAAGTGATGTGGAAACAAATTTTGATGAGCAGAGTGTATCGCCCGAAATGTTAAACCAGGTGATCGACATGCAAAAGCAAACTTACTTCCGGATTCTTAATGATTCCACCATGGCTATTATCTCCAATGACAATACACATGAAGCCAAATGGGTACTGAATCCTGACGACAATACGATTACTTTCTTCTTTGAAGGCATGGAAACTACACCAAATACATTGGGCAAATATTCAGATGGGATGATTATTTCGGAAACCAATACACCACTGGGAAAAATGGTTATTTTTTACGGGAAAGAGTAGGTTTCTATTTTCCTGTTTCTTTTAATAGATATGATTTAATTTTATCCTGCTCTTCATTAAGAGTGCAGGTTAGGGGTTGTTTTCCTGCCCTTTCGTACCAATAGTTAGCATTCCATAAATCGCCTTCTGCACGATGCAAATGTGCGTGTATCCAGCATGCTGTTTCGGTATTATATCGCTTAATGAGCTGGTGTGCTGATTCCCAATCTCCTTTTTCAATAAAAAGGATCGCTTCCCAATATGGGTCAACAGACATTTAATTCGTAAATTTTGTCGAATACAAAATAGCTTCCACCTGCCTCAACAGGTTACGTTTTTCATTGTTTGGGTGATATACGTATCCGAAGAGGGTGATGATGTATTCACCATCCTTGTCGGCAAATGTATAGCTAACGTACGGACCACCCATAAAGTCGTTTTCCACGTCCCAGAGACCTCTTAACTCGATAGCGTAATCAGTAGCAAAGCCGTTTACCGCTTTTGGTTTGGGCACCAAATATTCTTCATCCAACGTCATATACGATTCATGTACTGAGCCCGGTACATATTGTTTCAACATCCGCATGGTCCGAGCGCTGATACTTGCTCTTGAAAACTGGGCTGTATCAAGATAAGGTTCCCTGAAAATGATGATCCCCTGGCTGAACTCCGACACTTCTTTCCTTACCCAGATAAAATCAGATTCTGACTTGGCCATAAAAAAGCCGTCGGGAATGGTCATCCTCAACCCGAATTTTTTAGCAATTTCTGCAGTTACTTTGTTTTTGGAAGTTGGGCCGAAAACCGTCAGTATCCGTTCTCTTTCTGCTTTATCAAATTTTTCAATAAATGTTTCAATATTATTTTCGAAAGTGCTGATAAAAAGGTCTTTATTTGGTGCTGTAATCCGGATGATCACCTGGGGTTCGGCCCATAAATTTTCAACCACCTCCATTTTAGGCTCCAACTGGTTTTTATCAATTTCTACGATAAGAATATTCCGATGTTTTTTAAGCAAATCGGAAAAGCTATTTTTAGTGAGATGTGCCAAGTCAAATAAAGGTTCAGGCTGGCTTAATCCGGTCTGATCCCGGCCTAAATTTCTTTTAATCACTTTTCCAATGGAGTTTTCCCACTGTTGTTCATTTTCAACTACAACCAACACTTCGGATGTATTTCCGATGGAACGTACTTTGGACGGTTTGTTGTTTGTGGTACACGATACAACAAGTAGCACTAATGCAAATAAAAGAGCGAAGCTGAGTATTTTACTTTTAACCATAGCCATAACGATTTCAAAACGATAACGCTTTAAATGAACGCAAAGTGATTAAAAAAATTGTTGTTTAGCCTATGGTAGCTATTTTAATCTTTTGTCCAGGCTTGATTGTTTTGGTATTGGTAATATTGTTCAGTCGTTTGATTTGATCCACCGTTACGCCATCATATTCTTTGGCAATATCCCAGAGTGTATCTCCTTTACGAACAACATGATACAAATACTTACCTTCTTTAACAGAACTGGCGGCCTTTTCAGTTGGTTTATAAACCACCAGTTTCTGGTTCGGATAAATATTGGACTTGGTCAGGTTATTCCACTCTTTCAGGTCGGTGACAGTACACTTGTATTTTTT
>PKSW01000143.1 GCA_002869465.1 Marinilabiliales bacterium | reverse complement strand
GGAAAGAGTGGATAGTGGCTTAAATATGGAATGGTTTCGGTGTTATCCACTTGACAAGCGAAGCCAATAATAGTATCTTTAATAAACCTTGTTCATAGCAGGGTTTTTAGATTAGCTCCTGTCAATAAGGGTTAAAAGATTGGCGGTTTTTTTATTACATCTATCTCCTTGACTTCCAGCATCATTATTCTTAACTTCGTGGCATTAACCAAATTAATCCGAAAAATGAAAAAATTAATCTTTATCTCTACACTTATATTATTAGTTAATATCTCGAATGCACAGTGTAAATTCAAAAAATCGATTCCATTTTCAAATAAGATTTGTATTTCAGATTCAAAACCAGAAGTTGTTACTGCTGCACCTCTCGAATATTTATATCGAAAAGATAATGCCTACGCATATTTGTTATGTAAAGCAAAAGATGAAAATGTATATCTATATATAAATATAGCAACCAATTGGGAGAAATTTGAAATAAATGAAACTAATCCCATTGTTATTCAGTTCGATGATAATAAAGAAATAACCATCTACCCAAATGGACATTATGATGGTTTGCTATCTGGTATGCAGGCATTCCAAATTGCTGCTTTTTATAAAATAAGTATTGAGCAATTAGAAAAGCTTTCAAATTATACGGTGACTAATCTCCAAATATTTTTTAGTGATGATGAAAAACCGAATGCTTACACATATTTTAACGATGAGGGTTTGGTCTATTATACTTTAGACGTTGTTGAAATTAAAAAAGCAGAAAAGTTAAAAGAAATGGCTAATTGCATGCTAAACCACAAGTAATTAGATATAAATGAGTAATGTGAAGTTGGTAAAAACCATTGATGTTTCTTTTGAAGCAGGATGGTATTCTATCGGGATGTAGTTATTATTAAAGACTGCAGGTTGGTAAACCTGTTGCCAATGGGAAGATGGTGAAGGTGAGTTAATCATATAAAATTAATATTGCTAATAATAAAAAAGATCGTTATGAAATACAATGTACACCGCCTTGATGTAAAGGCAGATAATATGCAGGATAGATTAGAAAAATTCATTAACAGTCTCAAAGGAGAAGTCATTTCCATTATTCCAAATGTTAAACCTACATTTATGGGTATGGGTGGAACAGCAAAAGTTGATTATTTGCTGATTGTTGAAAAGCTATAAAATAATTAACAAGGGAAATACAATTATAGATTGTATGTGATGTTGTTGCCAATGGGAAGATGGTGAAGGTGAGGTAGCCCCATCAAATATTATCTGAACCTACAAAAGGTAATATATTGCAGAATCTATTTCCAAAAAAAACAAAAAGCCCCATCAATTAAGACAGGGCTAACCATTTTATAAGTTTATTGGACTGTTTTATACTAATTTAAGATCAAATTTTAGTTTTACATTCACCTTCATTCCAGCGAATTTTGAGTAGTAATCTGCCTTCTCATCCAATTCCTGAATAGCTGCAATCACGTATTTTCTCATACGGTCATCAATGCAATTGGCTGCATCAACAGCAAATGTGCCATCTTTCTGTATAGTCAATCCGACCATTACTGTACACTCAATTTTTTCCTTTACTGCAAACTCAGGATAATCTATTTCACCTGAAATGTAGTTAGATACTGAAACAGCAACTTCTGAAGGTGGATAGACAGGTGCAGAAAATGCAACTGTAGTTGTAAATAATCCGAGTGCTATTACCAGGAGGGTTGCGATTCTAGTTTTCATTGTTTTGAAATTTTAGTTTTAATTAATTCTGAAGCGAATATACGTTCATGAAAACCAATGCCTTGTTAATTATTTGTTACTTAACATATAATTAACTTTACTTGATATTTGTCAAATTTAAGTTTGGGGTACGCAATATATGGTTTTGGACTAAAAAGCCTTTGACCGTTTCCCATAAACCTGCATTTATTGTTCCGGGATGCAAGAGATAGAGTTTTTAAAACGAAAAAAGCCACTTTAAATTATAGTGGCTTAGTATGCTGATATTAAGATTGGTGATCCCGGCGGGACTCGAACCCACGACCCGCAGCTTAGAAGGC
>PKSW01000436.1 GCA_002869465.1 Marinilabiliales bacterium | reverse complement strand
GTGCGTCCGCCAGCCAGCTTAAATACGCTGGTTACCATATTTGTTGCATCATTTTTTTCAGATTCAACGGAACTGCGCTGGCTGGTGGTAATCAGTATTTCGTCATCAACAAATTTAACGGAAGCCAGGTTGGTGGATGTTTCCACAAAATCATCAATTTCCTGCGACATGGCGATTACACCATGCGGACAGGCATAAATGGCGTTGCATAACTCAATGAACGAATCGTTGTCAATCACCGTGTCCGGAACATCTGTTTCTTCAATACTCAGCATTAAATTGGGTTCCGTTACGTGGAACTCATTCCGCAGCATTTCTTCAAAACCTTTTACTTCAGCTACTAAAAACTGGGATGATTTTTCAGGCACCAAGATGATAGCATATGCCTCGCGGGCGATGGCATTTCGAAGGTTGCCGCCATCAAAGTTGTGCAGCTTCAGTTCAAATTGATCCCTGTATGTCCAAAGGAAACGGTTTAGCATTTTATTGGCATTTCCAAGCCCTTTATTGATATCATCTCCAGAGTGGCCGCCTTTTAAGCCTGAGATCATGATTTTGTAGGATTTATGCGCTTCAGGGGCAGCTTCAAGGTCGAATGGTAACCAGGCCAGTGTATCTTGCCCTCCTGCGCAACCGATAAATAATTGTCCTTCGTCTTCCGAGTCTAGGTTCAGGAGAATCTCACTTTTCAAAAAACCAGGTTGAAGCCCGAAAGCGCCTGACAAGCCTGTTTCTTCATCCACGGTGAACAGACATTCAATGGGGCCATGTTTGATGTCATCAGATGCCAGGATGGCCAGTTGGGCAGCTACACCTATACCATCGTCGGCGCCCAGTGTTGTTCCGTTGGCATAAACCCAGCCATCTTTTATAAAAGTTTCAATAGGGTCTTTTTCAAAGTCGTGTTCTTTATCGCTGTTTTTTTCACACACCATGTCAATGTGGCTTTGTAGCACCACCGATTTCCTGTTTTCCATGCCCATGGTAGCCGGTTTCATAATGAGGATATTCCCCACTTTATCCTGAATGGTTTCCAGTTGATGCTTTTTGCCGAAATCCAGCAAGTATTTAATAATTTTTTCTTCTTTTTTCGAAGGTCGCGGTATGGCAAGGATCTCTTTAAAATATTTCCAGATGGAGGATGGTTCTAATTCAAGTATATGTTCATTCATGCTATTTATTTTTAAAGCCTCAAAAGTACATGAATTATTTTATTTGTAAATTCTCATAAACCAAATGAAAAAATTCATGGACTAACGAAGTGGTTCCTTCTGTGAACATAAATTTTGTACCATTTTAATTGCAAAATTTATGTTTTTTACAGGAGAAAGTTAATCAAATCAGATGAAGCGGAAGCTTAAGATATTGCGAATTTTAAAGCATAGATGATGCGGCCAATTAATTCATTTTTGTAGTTTTGCCGCTTATTATTCAAATTAAAAAAGAAATAAGATGACAAAAGCCAGTGCACGCCATATTTTAGTAGCCACGGAAGAAAAATGTAACGAGTTAAAAAGTAAAATAGAAAACGGCGAGGATTTTGCCGCTGTTGCCAAAGAATATTCTACATGTCCATCTTCAAGAGATGGTGGAAATTTAGGTGAGTTTGGTCCTGGTATGATGGTAAAAGAATTTGATGAAGTGGTATTCAGTGCACCTGTAAATGTGGTTCAGGGGCCTGTTAAAACGCAATTTGGCTATCACCTGGTGGAAGTTACCAGCCGGAATTAATTTATATAGGGCAAAAGGAGCGTTTTGATAAAGATATGTGAGGAATAGGGTAAAGTGTTCCAATACGCTGGTATCAGCTACATTCGTTATATCCCTTTTCCCTGATTAAAGAATAATGGCAGGGAAAAATCAGAATAAATAAGTCCTGACACATAACATTATTTTCAATTTTGATCTAGGATTTCGGATGTATTTCATCTGCTTCAATCCAGGCTTTTGCCCAGCCGGGGAGCGTGGGCATGTGAATATCCTGATTCATTCGTTTTTTAACCTCTTCAACCTTGACGATGCCGTCTTTGGATGTAACACCGGTGCGGAC
>PKSW01000449.1 GCA_002869465.1 Marinilabiliales bacterium | reverse complement strand
GATTATTTCCTACCTCACTTGTCATCCATGTTTTTTAAGAAAAAAGTCTATGAAGCTTTGGAAACCCTTGGCATGACAATCCCCTTAGAGAAATGGTTTCTGAACCTTCCCAATATTGGAAATATTGGAGCTGCATCAGGATTTTTTATGCTGGAAGAGCTATTTCATTCGGGAAAGTTAAAAAAGTATGACAAGATACTGATGATGATTCCTGAAAGTGCCCGCTTTTCATATACCTTCATGCTGATTAAGGTGGTATAAGCCAAAAAGATTTTCATTCACTGGTAGGTCAAAATTTGTATTTTTGACGGCAGTTTCAATTCGGATACCAATTGATCATGATAGTAAAGAGAGCAGAAATATTGCAAATGATTCCCCAAAAACCACCCATGGCAATGGTGGATGGATTGGTAGCGCATGATGAAGTCTCAACCACTTCACGTTTGGAACTAAATGAACAAAATATTTTCTGCAAAAAAGGGTATTTTCATGAAGCCGGACTTATAGAAAACATGGCGCAAACCGCTGCATTACGGGCAGGTTATACAGCGCATTTGAATAATATGCAACCGCTTGTTGGGTATATTGGTGCGATAAAAAAAATGAAAATATATCAACTGCCTGAAGACACGGATGTGTTGCAAACTAAAATAACTGTACTCACGGAAGTGGCCAATGCCACTATTGTAAAAGGAGAAGTGTTTTCGAATTCGAAAATGATGGCTGAAGGTGAAATGTCGATTTTTAAACAGGATTCTTAAGGATCATGAAAAAGAAAGAAGTACCTCAGGACGACGCGAATATGATGCAGGGGAAATTCAGGGAACCTGTTTATTCATTGGATGAGGATGGGAATTATACCACTGTTAAAAGTGTAGGATGGGATCCGAAGAATGCTGTTATGCAGCAAGCCTGGGATCACATCAATGAAAAAGTTGAGGAAACAAAGCAAAAAGTGATCAACGGGCAATTAAGCCCGATTGCTTATTACATGGAGAAGAACATCATGGACGTGACCCTGTTATCAAAATACATGGGTTTATGGAAGTGGACCGTTAAAAAACATTTAAAACCAAAACACTTTAACAAATTGTCAGAAAATCTCATTGCACAATATGCCGATATTTTTAATATTACGCCCGTTCAGCTAAAAGATATAAATGCACTAAAGTGATGAGGACAGAGGAGATCATAATTCAAGATAAAGCTTTCGAGCATCGGCAATCGGCACATTGTGAAAATGGGGTGGTTTCAAATCTGCTCAGGTATTACGATGTAGAATTGAGCGAGCCATTGGTATTTGGTATCGGATCGGGCTTGTTCTTCTCACACATGCCTTTTCTGAAAGTCGATGGCATTCCGGTTACTTCTTTCAGGCCATTGCCAGGTATCATTTTCAGCCGTATATCAAAACGCCTGGGTGTCACATTTAAAAAGAGGCGATTCAGAAACAGTCCGCAAAAAGCTATGGAAGCGCTCAATGGAAACATTGCTGAGGGAATACCAACAGGTATGCTGGTGGGCGTTTATCATCTCTCCTATTTTCCAGCCCCATACCGTTTTCATTTCAATGCGCATAACATTGTTGTTTTTGGAAGGGAAAATGGCGCCTATAAAATCAGCGACCCGATCATGGAAGATTTTACGAAGCTTGACTACAACGAATTGATGCGTGTTCGATATGCCAAAGGCGTTTTTGCGCCCAAAGGCCATATGTACTGGGTCGAAAACATTCCTGAAACAATCGATCTGAAATCAGCCATTTACAAAGGTATCAGGCAAACCTGCAAACACATGCTGACCATTCCAATTCATTATTTTGGCGTGAAGGGCATCCGGTTTATGGCAAAAAAAGTACGCCGCTATCCGAAAAAATTGGGCCCCAGAAAAGCTGCTTTATTTACTGGTCAGATTGTGAGGGCCCAGGAAGAGATCGGTACCGGCGGAGCCGGATTCAGATTCATGTATGCTGCTTTTCTGCAAGAAGCTGCTAAAATTACAGGAAATGAAAAACTGAAAGAACTTTCATTTGAAATGACTACTATTGGAGATATG
>PKSW01000054.1 GCA_002869465.1 Marinilabiliales bacterium | reverse complement strand
TTTAAATACTGTTTATGAGTACCCTATATTTGATGCTAGTGTAGTAGTAAATACAATAAGTTCGGCGGATTCAGGCAAGAATTTTCGATACTGTTTAGGGTACAGCCTAAAATGGTAAGGAACTATAGGACCGTATTAATCCGACGCTGACCTATGATTAAAATCAAAAAAATTAAAAGAGCTGAAGTTTAGATGTATAGCTAAACATCATAGACTGAAATAGTTTTTATAACTTCCTGTCAGTTGACAGGAAGTTATAAAATATATACTGTTATTGATAAGTTATAGAATATCCTACACTGTAAATTCTTAATAATAAACTTTAGCTAACTTTACGAAATGGAGAAGACTTCATTAAGTATTAAGAATATGGTTTGTAACCGCTGCATATGGGCAGTGGAGCAGGAATTAATAAATATTGGATTAAAACCAATAAAGGTAGTCTTGGGTGAAGCGATCGTTGAGGGAACAGTTGGTCAGGAAAAACTCCATATTATTGGTAAGAACTTGCAGCAAAAAGGTTTTGAATTAATTGATGACAAAAAAAGCCGACTAATTGAAAGTATCAGGACGGACGTGATTAACTATATCCATTATGACGACGAGCTGGAAGGAAACGTCAACTTCTCAGCCCATCTTACCAGAAAACTTGGATATGATTATTCATATCTGAGCAATCTTTTCTCTTCTGTTGAAGGCATTACAATAGAAAAGTATATCATCTTGCAACGAATTGAAAAAGTAAAGGAATTATTGATCTACGATGAACTTACTTTAAGTGAAATTGCTTATAAGACGGGTTATAGCAGTGTGCAACATCTCTCAAACCAGTTTAAAAAAATCATTGGAATGAGCCCAACAATGTTTAAGAAAATCCGGATAAGAAACAGAAAGCCGCTCGATAAAGTTTAAAATTCAATAGACCATCTGTGTATCCAAAAATAATGTAACACTTTTTAAAATTTTATAACAATATATCGTTTATTGTTATATTTCTTTGCAAAGTCATATAAAGGCATTTTGTTAAAATAAAGTTAAAAGCTAATTATTGACATCAAATTATTCTGAATAAAATACTTTAGCATTGTAAAGATCACTTTTTTGAAGAAAATCATTCACATATCATTTATATTTTTTTTCGTAATTATAACACTGGGATTCACGGTTAATAAACACTATTCCGGTGGTGAATTGTTTTCTTTTGCTATTTTTAGTGAACCTGAGTCATGCTGTGAAGATGTATGTAACTGCTGTGATGAGGAATCAGAGACAGTGCAGTTTTTAGCCGATTACACTTTTTCATTAGATTCATTTGATACAAATCAGATTGAAATTGAACTTTTTACTGCTGCACTATTATTAACCGTTTCAGAACCTGAACTGGCATTAGCCAAAACAGTATTTATCGATCAGGACTTACACCCACCTGACAACCTTAAACGACTTTCCTTTAATCAGTCATTCCTTTTATAAACAATTGAGTTTTTGAGATTCGGTAATATAGCCGTTATGGTGGCATTATTACCGATCTTTGTTATTTCTATCTCATTAGTTCACTTGATTTTATAAAAAGGGTATGTTAAATAAAACCATTAAATTTTTTCTTGAGAATAAGTTGGTCACCTATTTGGTACTGATTATATTCATCGCCTGGGGCATAATCAATTCACCATTTGGATGGGAAACAGGGATACTTCCTTCAGACCCCATACCTGTGGATGCCATCCCAGACATTGGCGAAAACCAGCAAATCGTTTATACCGAGTGGCCAGGGCGTTCACCACAGGATATCGAAGACCAGATTTCTTATCCATTAACCACCTCACTATTGGGAATACCGGGTGTGAAAACCATTCGTAGCAATTCCATTTTTGGTGTATCCAGCATTTATATCATTTTTGATGAGGACGTGGAATTTTACTGGAGCCGCACTCGAATCCTTGAAAAATTAAATTCCCTGCCTGCTGGAACTCTGCCAGAAGATGTAAATCCTGCCCTTGGACCAGATGCGACTGCCCTTGGACAAATCTACTGGTATACCCTTGAAGGAAGGGATAAAAAC
>PKSW01000128.1:2077-3727 GCA_002869465.1 Marinilabiliales bacterium | reverse complement strand
GGGGTGTGCCATGGATGTATTCGGCCCTTTTGCAGCTGCACAAAATGGGCAAGTTTGAAGATGCAGCCCTTTTGGCTGCTTTGATCGGTGCCAGCAAGATGGGTTTTTATCAAGAAATGGGTGGTGACAACCTGATTCCTGATGATTCACGGATTGATGAAGCTGGCAATTTTATTCAGAAGATTGAGGCAGGGGAATTTGGTGTTGTGCCATCAGGTTATGAGTTCAAAGACTTCAATCCCAATTATCCTGATGCCCAGGTTGGCCCCTTTTTAAAATCAATGTTGCGTGGCGTGGCTTCCGGCCTTGGTGTCAGTTACCACAGCCTGGCCAATGACCTTGAATCCGTCAATTTCAGTTCTGCCAGGGCTGGTGTGCTTGAAGAACGTGACCAATGGATGATGCTTCAAGAATGGCTCAAGGAACATTTCCATGAACCTGTTTTTGAATTGTGGCTTTCAAACAGCTGCCTGACTAAAAAGCTGCCTTTCAGTTTGGACAGGCTTGACAAGCTTTCTGATGTTTATTTCCAGGGCAAGCGGTGGCCATGGGTTGACCCCTTGAAAGATGTGAATGCCAACATTGCAGCCATCAAGAATGGCTTGAAAAGCAGGTCTGCTGTTGTCAATGAAAGCGGGTCTGACATTGAAGATGTATTTGACCAGCTGGCCATGGAAACAGACCTTGCAGCAGACAAAGGTTTGACCATTTCTGAAACACCAAACGCTTCACCTGAAAGCGAGGTTGACGAAGATGAAGAAGAAACAGCCTGAAATCAGAACAGCGGCTGACCTGGTTGGCATCAAGGGCAGCAGGGCTGTTGCCATCAAGCGGGAAGCCATCAATGAAGATGCCAGAACAGTCAACCTGGCCTTTGCAACAGAAACCCCTGTTGAACGGTGGTTTGGGTTTGAAATTCTTGATTGCAGCAAAAAGGCCATCAGGCTTGACCGTCTAAAATCAAGGGCACCCATATTGGTTGACCATGACAGCACTGACCAGGTTGGTGTGATTGAATCGGTGACAATCGGTGATGACAAGATTGGCAGATGTGATGCCAGGTTCCGCAAGGCAACCAGGGCCAATGAAGTTTTCAATGATGTTGTTGATGAAATCAGAACAAACACCAGTGTTGGCTATGTCATTCATGAGGCTGTTTTAGAAAGTGAAAAAGACGGGGTGCCAACATACAGGGTGACCGATTGGGAACCCTATGAAGTCAGCCTGGTTAGTATGCCAGCCGATATTCAATGCGGGGTTGGCAGGGCTGCTGACCTTGACGAAAACGAACGACAACAGAAGGAGCAACGGACTATGAAAAAGTGCAAAATTTGCGGTGCTGACCTGACTGAAGGTGAAGTCTGTGCAGCGTGTGAAGCAAAAAATGTTGAATTGCGTGAAAAGGCAGCTTCTGAAGCCAGGGCTGCTGAACTGCAACGGGTGGCAGAAATCCGCAACGCAGGCAAAGCTTTTGCCAGCCGTGGCGGCATTGACCTGGCTGAAACAGTCGCAGCTGACCCCAATGGCACTGTTGATTCTTTCCGGTCTGCCATGCTTGACAAAATCAGCCAGGAAGATCAGACCAGCCAGGGCACTGTTCGTGATGGTGTGCAGTCTCAAAGCACTACCAGGGTTGCTGAAAATTTGCGT
>PKSW01000128.1:0-2067 GCA_002869465.1 Marinilabiliales bacterium | reverse complement strand
TTGCGTTATTACAAGCGCAGCCTTGAACCCTTCTTGCGTGGTGCCGGTGGAAACAGCCGTGAGGCAGAGCGTGAAGCATACACTGCTGGCATGTGGGCACAGGCTGTTATCTTCGGCAACGATAATGCCGTGCGGTGGTGCAAAGATCACAGTGTGAACCTTCGGGTGATGACTTCTGACAACAACCCTGCTGCTGGTTACCTGGTGCCGGATTCGATGGAAACGGCAATCATTGACCTTCGTGCTGAATATGGGGTGGCACGACAGCTGGCAGAGTTCTGGCCCATGTCAAGCGGCACCTTGGCAATTCCTGTGCGTCAGAGTGGAACAACGGCATATTTCCCTGGCCAGCAAGATGCCACAACGGCTTCAGATATGGGTTGGGGTGAAGTCAACCTGGTGGCAAAAGATGTCAGTGCCCTGACCAGGCTTTCAGATGCCCTGGCAGAAGATGCCGTGATTGACCTTGCTGCCAAGATTGCTGACGAACATGCTTATGCTTTCGCAGTCAAAGAAGATTCTTGCCTGATTGACGGTGATGGCACCAGCGGTTATGGCGGCATCACAGGGCTGAAAGCCTTGCTTGAAGTTTCTGGCATGGCTGGAATCTATACGGCAGCAAGTGCCAGTGACACCCCGGCAGAAATCATTGCTGCTGAATTGTCAGGGGTTATGTCAAAGCTGCCATCTTTTGCCAGAAAGGGTGCCACCTGGTTGGCATCACCGACCTTTGACGAACTGATTTTTTCCAGGCTGATGGCTGCTGGTGGCGGCAATAACACAGCCACCCTTGCCGGTGAAATTGTGCCTGCCTATTTAGGCAAAGCCAGGGTTGTCTGTGAACCTTGTTACAGCAACCCAGCAACAGACCTGACCGGCAAAGCCATGCTGTTTTACGGCAATCTGAAGCAGGGGGTTGCCTTCGGTGAGCGCAGAGGCATCACGGTCAAGGTATTGCGTGAACGCTATGCAGAATATCGTCAAATTGGTGTCATCGGCACTGAACGCATTGACATTAACTGCCATGGTGTCGGGGATACCTCCGCAGCAGGCCCAATTGTTGCCCTGATTGGCGGTTAATCGTCAAGTGCCCTGGCAGGGGCCATGACCTGCCAGGGCACCCCCTTTTGAACATAAAGTGAAGGAGTGAAAAGCCATGAAAACTGATTTGCACAACAGTAGCAAGGCGGCATTTGTGATGAATGCAGCCTGTGGCACAACCGGCACTGGTGTCACAGGTGAAATCATTGACCGCAAAGGGTTTCACGGTGTCGAGTTTGCCGTGAATTATGGGGCTGTGACAGCAACGGCTGCAACCATTACCCTTTCCATGCTGGAAGGTGACACCACTGGTGCCATGACCACTGTGGCATCAACTGACATTTTGGGCAGCTTGACTGAAGCAGGGCTGGCAGCTGGTGCCAGGACTGATGGTGTTGGTGACAAGATTGCTGGCCAGGTTGGTTATAAGGGGCGCAAGCGTTATGTGACCTTGAAAGAGGTGCCGACAGCAACAGCCGGTGCCCTGGTTGGAATTACAGCCTTGCTTCATACCCCTGAAGCTGGCCCTGTTGACCATTCCTAACATCAAAGCAAAGGGGGTTGCTTTTGCAGCCCCCTTTGAATGAAAGCCACAATGAACTTTTATAAACCACAACCAGGGCAGCACATCACCATTTTAGGGTTAGGCCCTAGTCTTGAAGAGTATTCACGAACCATCAAGGGGTTAGGCAGTCGCAAAGCCTACACTGACCAGGTTTGGGCAATCAACGCTTTGGGTGATTTGTATCAGTGCGACCTGGTTTTTCATATGGATGACCTAGAGATCCAAAGAATAAGGGCAGCAGCCAGGCCAGAATCAAACATTGCTGCCATGGTTGCTTGGCTTGAAAAGAGCAAAACACCAGTGATGACTTCCAGGGCCTATGACAAGGCCCCATGCCTGGTTGAATTTCCCTTGCAAGAGGTTTTGCAAAACCTTCAATTCCCATATTTCAATTCAACAACTGCCTATGCTGTGGCCTATGCCATCCACTGCCAGGCATCGAAAATTTCACTGTTTGGCAT
>PKSW01000124.1 GCA_002869465.1 Marinilabiliales bacterium | reverse complement strand
TAACCTGTTGGGTCCGTATATTTCAAAGGGTTGTTAAACACATAGCTGTAACGGTTGTAACTTTGGCTGTAATTTGGTGCTTGCACTATAGGATCAGGGCTTAAGAACCTCCCCAACCATGGGTCATACACCCTGCCGTTCATGTTTATCAGGTCAAAATTGTCCAAATGTTCATGTCCTGTAAAACCACGCGAGAAGGTGTAGTTTGTGGGTACATTATCGTAGGTCCAATCCACAGGGTTTCTACGCCTTCCCCAAGGATCGAAGCTCAGTTTCTCAATAGCTTTTCCAGGTGTAATTATGGTTTCGTAACTGCCCAAATGGTCCTTAAGCACGTAATGCATTGTTTTATTTATACTGTTTTCATCTCCCATCCATTCGTAAATGGCACTAACGCCATCACCTCCGCTAATATAGTGTAATTTAAACCAAGGCACAAATCCAGCGTTTGCACCTTGCCAAAGCAGGAAGAATTGAGCAGTATGCGTTAAAATAAAAAGGTCCAAGTGCGGACACTTGAACCAGTTTTTATTTTTATACTTGCGCCATTGGGGAGGTAGCATGTGGGAATGCTTTATTTTACATTAAATGCATTAGTAAAAAAAAGCGCAGTTTACAACTACGCTTTAAAGAATGTTATTTTTGAATAAGTTACAAATAAGCTATAATGTGAATGAGTAATTTTTCACTCAACAATGAAACAATTAGTCAGAATTATTTTCTTTTCTGATTTATTAATTTCGGAAATTTTACCTAAAATTAAATTCGTATTATCAATTACGTTCTCTTTATCAATTTTAGAAGCCAAATTAAATTGGATTAAAAAATCTCCATAATTAAAATAAAAGTATTCACCTTTTTTTAATACTGAAAGTGAATCATCCTGATTTATTAGTTTAAGCTTTATAACTTTTCTTTCCAAATCTCTTTTATCGTTTTCCTTTACTAATTCAATAAATTCATTAACTGTGTATGTATATCTGGCACGGTTTTTAAATCGTTGCACACAATCAACGTATTGAATTATTAAATCTTTACTACCGAAATAATAATTATAAATATTAAAATTTGGATTGTAATTTCTAATAGTATCGCCTGTTTTTTCATATGTTTCAGGATTATAAGCTATTATTTTCGTTGTCCAATTATCAATAAACAATGTGTCTTCCTGCTTGATATCATTATCGTGCGATCCATCAATACCAGCACTTAATAATACAAAGGACTCTCTTTTTTTATTTTTTCTATTATAAATCGGATAATATCTGATTAAAGTATCATTTCCTCTTGCTAAATAGTCAATAAAAGATTCATTAATAAGATACTGATAATCTGATCGATTTAATTGCAGAAATTCAAGTAATGCTTCGAAACTTGAAGGGCAATCATAATTAAAATTGTAGTAATTCAAATAAGGGGTCTCATAGAATATAAATCTCTTATCTTCAAGCTTTTCGAAAGTATTTTGATAAGACTTTCTTAGTCCAAACCATAATATCATCATTAATATGCAAAGAATGGTGATAATGCTAAAAAGAATGCTTTTTTTACTCATAATTTTATGTTAGTGTTTAGGATGAATATATTTATAAAATACATCAGTATTATTACCATCAAAAAGAATCCAAATGACTTCTATTGCACCCGGATGGTATTCTCCATTATTATATTGGTAATATTTTAATCCATTCCAATATCCATTCATCTTGTGGCCTTTAAAATAACGATTCTGATAAGGACCTTTTTGTGTATCACTTCCATAGACAGAAATTATCTTATCATCCTGATTAGCAATAAGTAAATAAACTTCTGTCTCAGTGTTCCCAATTTTTATGGTAGTAACCATGTCGCCTTCGCTTACCGGGCCTTCAAAAAGATCATTTAAATCGACATAATCTTTTCCTTCTAACCTTGCATTACGTATTGCATTAACAATTACAAGAATAATATCACCATCAGATAGATCTGAAAATTTTGGTTTTTGCTCAGTGTTTGATTGGACATCTTGTTTATTTCCATCTGAGATTTCTGTTTGGTAAATTTTATTATCAGCTCCATCTCTGTAAACCAAAACCTGCTGCTCTTCATAGATAGGATTTCCCCATTCGTCCTCACCAATTTTCTTTTTTACTGTTTCAGTTGATGCGGTACTAAATCCTGTATTTCCAAACAAGTTTGCATAACCAAAAAATAAAGCACCATGTTCATCGTACACAACACTACTTCCAATACCTTCTGCTGCAGATCCTTCGCCATGTGCGTATGGCAGTGGAGGGCCATATCGACCACCATAATAACCTGTTGGGTCCGTATATTTCAAAGGGTTGTTAAACACATAGCTGTAACGGTTGTAACTTTGGCTGTAATTTGGTGCTTGCACTATAGGATCAGGG